>JBILLI010000965.1:0-2703 GCA_044376155.1 Polyangiales bacterium | reverse complement strand
AAACGCTCTCCTTCGCGCGACGACCGTCGGGCGCTTCGCGCGGCTGCGGGTGTAGAGCCTCTCGGCGGGCACGTCCATCACCCCCGGCGGCGCGACCGCGGACCCGGGCGGAGATCATTTCGATCGGGCGAGCGATCGAATCGACCGCGGGTCGAACGCGACGACGGGGAGATCCCGGGGAAGTCCACGCTGGCGTGAGGCTTGCGAAGGCCGTGGCGCAGCGGCCCCGACCCGGGGACAAACCCGCCGAAAGGAACCGACACTCCCATGACCACCTGGAACCTCGACGCCTCCCACTCGACCCTGGGCTTCTCTGTGCGCCACCTGATGATCTCGAAGGTGCGCGGCCGCTTCGCGAAGGCCACCGCGACGCTCGACGACGCCGCCCGCACGGTGCGCGCGGAGATCGACGTGGCGAGCATCGACACGCGCGAAGAGAAGCGCGACGGCCACCTGCGCTCGCCGGACTTCTTCGACGCGGAGAAGTTCCCGACGATCACCTTCGAGAGCACCGGCGCGAGCAGCGAGGGCGACGCGTTCACCCTCCACGGCAAGCTCACGATCCACGGCGTGACCCGGGACATCGCGCTGCAGGTGGAGCGCCTGGGCACCGCGCGGGACCCCTGGGGCAACGAGAAGGTGTCGTTCGAGGCGAAGGGCCACATCTCCCGCGCGGACTTCGGGATGACCTGGAACGCCGGGCTTGAGGCGGGCGGCGTGCTGGTCAGCGACCGGGTGGACATCGAGCTGGAGCTCCAGTTCGTGAAGGCCGCCTGATCGCGTCCTACAGCCCCGGCACCACCCCGGGGACCACCCTGTCCGACGTGGTCCCGTCGCCGAGTTGGCCGAGGTGGTTGCGTCCCCAGCAGAGCACCGCGCCGTCGCGTCGCACCGCGCAGGTGTGCTGCGCGCCAGCCTCCACCGTGAGCACGTTCGCGAGCCCGAGCACCATCGCCGCCCCGCTGCGATCGCTGAGCGTGCCGTCGCCGAGCTGCCCGTAGCGGTTGTCACCCCAGCACCAGACCGCGCCGTCGGCGTCGAGCGCGCAGTTGTGCTCCGCGCCCGCGGTCAACGCCACCGCGCGCGCGACCGGAACCACCGCCACGGGCGCGCGTCGGTTCGCGGTGCTGCCGTCTCCGAGCTGTCCTTCACCGTTGCGACCCCAGCACCACACGGTGCCGTCTCCGCGCCGCGCGCAGCTGTGGCGGGCGCCAGCGACCACTTCACGCGCGGCCGTGAGCCCGGTCACCCCGACGTGCGTGAGGCGGTTCGTGGTGGTGCCGTCGCCGAGCTGCCCCTCGCCGTTGCGTCCCCAACAGCGCACGGCGCCGTCGGTGAGCGCCGCGCAGGAGTGTGACTCGCCCGCCGCGATCGCGGTCGAGTTGAAGAGCCCCAGCACCAGGGCCGGGGTCGTGCGCTGGAAGGTCAGTCCGTCGCCCAGGGCCCCCTCGCTGTTGTCGCCCCAACAGTACGCCGCCCCAACGGATTGCACCGCGCAGGTGTGAGACCACCCGCTCGAGACCTGCGACGCGAGCACCAGCCCGAGCACGCTCACGGGCGCGTTGCGCGAGGTGGTGGTGGCGTCGCCGAGCTGACCGCGTTGGTTCGCGCCCCAACAGCGCGCCGTACCGTCCTGGAGCCGCGCGCAGACGGAGCTGTCGCCCGCGCTCAGCGAGGTCACCGTCGAGAGGCCGCTCACCGCGGTCGGCGACGGGCGGTTCACGCTGGCGCCGTTGCCGATCTGCCCGAGCGTGCCCGCGCCCCAGCACCGCGCCGAGCCGTCGCTCAGCGCCACGCACGTCGTCGAGTTGCCCGCGCTCACCGCCACCACGCGCGGGGCGCACACGCCCATGAGGCAGCGCCCCGCGCACGCACGCCCGCAGGCGCCGCAGTGGTCCGGCGAGGTGGCGAGGTCCACGCAGACGCCGTCGCAGCGGGTGCGGCCGGGCACGCAGGCCACATCGGCGGCCGCATCGACCACGTCGCGGATCGCGGCGTCCACCACGTCGGACAGCGAGGGAGCATCCACCACGTCGGGCAGCGAGGGAGCGTCCACCACATCGGGCAGCGAGGGAGCGTCCACCACGTCGGGCAGCGACGGCGCATCCACCACGTCGGGCAGCGAGGGCACGTCCACCACGTCGGGCAGCACCCCGGCGTCGTCGGTGCGCGCATCGTCCTGCGGTGCAGGGAGATCGATCGCCTCGGCCCCATCGTCCACCACGACGACGACGTCTGACGCCGTGACCTGATCCCCGGGCGCGTCGACCACGAGGGCGGGCACGTCGGGCGCGGCGCCGTCGCCGAGGCGGGAGAGGTCGATTTGTGCGGGGGCGCAGGCGGCGAGGAGCGCGGCCAGCGCGAGGCGGTGCGGGGTGCGCGGTCCCATGATGCCCCGATACTTCTCACCGCGGCCGGGCGATGCAACGTGTACGGGCGATGCACAACAGCATTGGTGCGCCGCGCCGCGGAGACGTATCCTCCGCGCCCTTGCCATGAGCGACCCCAGCCACGCCTCCACGCCTGCCTCCGACGGCCCCGGCAACTTCGTCGACGAGATCGTGCAGGACGACCTTCGCCACGGACGTCTCCCGCGACCGCTGATGACCCGCTTCCCGCCGGAGCCCAACGGCTACCTGCACATCGGCCACGCCAAGAGCATCGCGCTGAACTTCGGCCTCGCGCAGCGCCACGGCGGCGTGT
>JBILLI010000963.1:0-2706 GCA_044376155.1 Polyangiales bacterium | reverse complement strand
TGACGTGGCGCGGGATGAAGCCGAGCACACCGTGGCCACGCGGCTGCGTCGCCGGGTGATCCCGGGGCGGGCGCTCTACGCCGACGTCGAGGTGCGCGTGCGCAGCGCGGCGATGGTGTTCCTGCCCGTGTGGCTGCGGCGCTACCGCTACGAGGGCGAGGCCGCGCGCGCGGGCGGCGAGGAGTGCCACGTCGCGCTGCACGCGGGTACGGGGGCGGTGGTGAGCGAGCGTCACCCTGCGGGGTGGCGCGCGGTGGCGGGGCGGCTGCGGGGTCTGTTGCGGCGCTGAGCCGCGGGTTCACCGGGGCTTGCCGAGGCAGCAGTGCTTGAACTTCTTGCCGCTCCCGCAGTGGCACGGCTCGTTGCGCCCGGGCGTCGGCGCCGCGCGGACCGGCCGCGCGAGGGGCATCGTGCGCACCCGCGGCAGGAACACCTGCTCCGCGAGGGCCGGGCTCCATCGCGGGAGGGTTTCGCGCACGATGGCGCGGGGCACGAAGAAGTCCTCGGGCTCGAGCCGCGCGATCGCGGGCGCCATGGTGACCGCGGCGATCAGCGACTCGGTGTCGTTCACCGCGTCGAAGACCCGGTGGCTCATCGCGCACCACGCCAGGGGCGTCTCGGACTCGGCGAGCGGGCCGTCGGCGCCCAAGGTCCCCTCGGGCGCGACGAGCACCGACATGAGGTCGCGGGCGTTCGACACCTGCGTGTCGAGGTCGTCGCGGAGCACGTGCTGCATCCCCTCCTTGATCCCGCGCACGAAGTGGTCCTCGGCGTCGTTCAGCACCTCGGCGTCGTGGCGCGGCAGCACCGCGCGGATCTCGTCGAGGCGCTCGGGGTTGCGGCACGCGATGGCGATGAGGCCGACGCCCGCGCACAGCACCTGCAGCCGGGTCTGCGCGCCCACGTACCACTCCGTCAGCGAGCCGAACTGCGCGGCCCCGCAGCGGCCCGTGAACCAGAGCCCCCGCGCGAAGCTCGGGAAGCACCCGAGGCGAACGTGCGGCCAGTGGAGCATCGACCGCTGCGCCTCGGGGGAGAGCCCCTCCAGGATGCGCATGGGGCTCCACCCCCAGTCGGTCCCGAGGAGCACGGTGAAGTGGTTCAGGCTCCAGTAGGCGTCCCACCCCAGCCGCAGCCATTCTTCGCGGAGCTTCGGTCGCATCCGCCGGTCCTGGTGGAGGGTGTTGCTCACGCGCATGCACGCCTCGGCGCTGTCGGCCATGCCTTCGAGAAAGGTCCGCGCGAGAAAGGGGTGCAGCCCCGCGATGGCGAGGTAGTCCTCGCGGTGAAAGTGCGGACCCGCCCGGGAGATCTTGCGCAGCAGCGCGCCCGCGTGGCCCTCGCCGAGCGTCAGCGACTCCGACGCGCGGAGCCGCTCCCGCAGGGTGTTCACCCGCCGCCCGAGGTGCTCCAGGGCCTCGCGCGAGACCACGGTGACATCGAAGGGGCGCATCCCTTCGCCGAGGGCGGTGACGAAGCGTCCCTCGCGGGTCACCACGAGGTGCGGACCGACCTCGGGCGGTCCGAGGCACACGGCCACGCGCGCCACCCCCTCGGGCACGCCGACCTCGTGCAGCACGAAGCGCAGCAGCTCGACGTCGTTGTAGAGCGACAGGGCGAGCTCGACGTGGGGCCGCGCGAGCCGGTCGAGGCGCGAGAGGAAATGGTGCGCGTGACCCGTCATGGCCGGGCCGTGGGACTACGCCGGGGGGGTGTCGTCCACGGGCTCGTCGTCGTCGGGGTCGGCCTCGACCTGGCGCTGCCCCACGCGAAAGAATCCCTCGGCCCACGCGCTCGGGCGCCTGTTCTTGCTGGCCCGTTGCAGCAGCCGCCCGAGGGTCGACACGCGCAGCCCGTTGAGCTCGTCGATGACCGCGACGATCTCGCGCAGCCGCTGCGTCGCGCGCTCGCTGGCGGCGAGGGACCGCGCGGCCACGGCAGCGTCGCCGTCGGTGAGGTGCTGTGCGAAGCGGTCGGCGAAGGGGGTGAGCTCGGCCTCGGGCTCGCCGCGCAGGGCCGCAGGCCACGGGCGCACCTGCTCCAACTGGCTGGCGAGCCCGAGGCGCACGAGCCGCGACACCGTGGATTTGACGTAGTGCCGCCAGCGCGGCGCCTTGCGGTCTCCCGCCACGGCGACGAAGAGCCGCTGACCGAACGAGACGGTGGTCTGGTCGAGGTCGGCGTTCACCGCGTCGACGCCCGCCTGGGCGACGATCTCGCGGCGCCACGCGGCGTATTGCCCTGAGCGCGCGCGCTCGATGCGGGTGATCAACTCGGCGAAGGGCGGCGCGAGGTTCGCCGCGAGGGGATCACCGAGGAGCCGCGCCTCGGTGTACACCGCCTCCTCCCACACCGCGTCGAGTGACTCCGTCGGGCGAATCGTACGGATTGATCCGGTCATCGCTTGCTCCTGGTGAAGATGGTGAATCGGAGCGTACGCAGCCTGAACACGGTCTGTCGAGGAGAAATCTCCCGCGCGAGGGGCGCCGACACGGGGTGACGGGGGTACTCGCGGCGCCCGAGGGGCGCGGGCGCGGGGTGACGGGGCTGCTCGCGGCGCGCGAGGGGTGCCGACGCGGGATGGCAGGGCTGCTCGCGGCGCGCGAGCCGCGCGGTGGAAGGACGCGCGGGCCGCGGCCGCGGGGGGCGCGTCGAGAGCGGCACCGTGGAGGGACGCGCGCGGGTCAGCGGCCGAGGCGCGCGCGG
>JBILLI010000964.1:0-2706 GCA_044376155.1 Polyangiales bacterium | reverse complement strand
CGCCGACCCGCCCGCGGTGCGCCCCGACGCCGCGACGCCCAACGACCTCGGCGGCGCCCCCGACGCGCTCGATGGCAGCCTCGCGAGCGAAGACCTCGGGGCCGGTCCGGCGATGCCCGCGTCCACGGCGCACTGCGAGTACGCGCCGCGGCCTACGCCGGGCGGCGGCAGCGCGACCGTTCGCGAGGGGGACCTCCGCGCGGGCGTCGCGGAGATCTTCCTCGACCTCCCCGTGGGGTCCACCCTCGGCGCCTACACCGGGCGCGCGCGCAGCATGGGCCAGAGCTTCGCCGCGGATGACCGCGAGGTGCCCTTCGCGGGGTCGTTCCTGCCGTCGGTGGGGGTGGAGCACGCGCCCCGGGTGCGCGCCCTCGCGCTCGACAACGGCGAGGACCGGGTGGTGATCCTCAAGGCCGACATCGGGGTGGCCGACGACCCGGTGCTCTCCGCGGTCGAGGCCGAGCTCGGCGAAGCCTGGGCGGGGCGGGTGATCTTCGCGACGAGCCACACGCACTCGGGCCCCGGTCACTACGTCGCCAACGACGTGCTCACGGTGGGCTTCGGGATCTTTCGCCGCGAGAGCCAGGCGCACCTCATCGCGCGCCTCGTGCGGGCCGCCCGCGAGGCCATCGCGTCGCTCGCGCCCGCGCGCCTCGGGGTGCACCACGAGCCGAACTTCGACCCGCGCGACGAGGTCTCGCGAGACCGACGCGAGCAGAACGACGCCCTCGCCGGCGGGCAGCGCAAGGACAACGACCTCTACGTGCTCCGCGTCGACCGCGAAGACGGCTCGCCGCTGGCGGTGGTCCCCGTGGTGGGGGTGCACCCCACGGTGCTCGGCGCCGACAACCCCTTCGCGAGCAACGACGCCGCCGGCGCCATCGAGGCCGCGGTGGAAGAGACCTTCGACCGGCCCGTCATGGTGATGCACCTGCAGGGCAGCGCGGGCGATGTCTCCCCGGCCGGTCGCGGCGGGATCAACTGCGACGGCGCCGACCTCTGCCTGAACTTCGCGCGCGCCGAGAGCGTCGGCCGCGCCGCGGCGCCGTGGATCCGCGACGGATGGACCCGCGCGGGAGAGACCCTGCGCGCGCGGGTGGCCCTGGAGGTGCTGACCCGCGCGGTGAACCTCGGCCCCGACCCCCGCACCTTCGAGGTGCGAGACGGGGGGCTGCGCTACCTCGATTTCGACCTTCGGCGTGATCCCGACCGGGAGATCTTCGACCCCGACGGCGGCCTGCGCTCACCCCTCGATGAGTTCAACGCCCCCTTCGGCGCGGCGCTCTGCGGGGCCGCGGGGTCGGCCCTGACGCCGCGGGCGCAGATGCCCGGCACCCTCGGGCTGCGACCGTATCAGTCCTGCAACCGCGTCGAGGGGATCTCTCCCGTGATCGGTCCCGGGCTCGGGCTGAGCTTTCCGCGCGACCAGGTGCTCTGTGGCACCACGCGCACCACGGTCACGGCGCTACGCCTCGGCGAGTGGTTCCTCGCCACGCTCCCGGGCGAGCCCCTCACGCTCCTCGGGGATCGCCTGCGGCGCCTGGGTCCAGACGCCGCGCGCACCATGGTGGTGGGCTACGCGCAGGGGCACATCGGGTACGTGTTGACCGCCGAGGACTGGCTCTCCGCGGGGTATGAGCCGGCGATCAACGTGTGGGGCCCGCTGGAGGGGGAGTACGTGATGGAGCAGTCCGCGGCCCTGCTGCGCCTCGCCGCGACCCCGACCCGCGAAGACCCGCGCGCGGGGGTGACCCGCTGGGTCCCACAGCTGCCCGCGGCGTTGCCTCCCCCCGACGCCGCGCCACGCGCGGGGGAGGTGCCCGAGACCCTCCCTGCCACCCTCTACGTGCCCGCGCTCTCGCGCCGCGGCGCGCGCCCGACCCGCGCGCAGCCCGCCGACCGCGTGCCCCGCGGCACCCTCTCGCACTTCGTCTGGATCGGCGAGGACCCCCGCGCGGGCACGCCCCGCGTCACCCTGGAGCGGAGCGCCCCCGACGGCGCGTTCGCCCCCGTGCGGCGTCGCAGCGGCCGCGCCGTGCAGGACCGTGATTTCCTCGTGTCGGTGACCCCCGATCCCATCGGCAGCGCGGGGGGCGCGCGGCGCTGGTACTGGTCCGTCGAGTGGCAGGCGCTGCGCCCGGGCGGCACGGAGGGCGACGCGCTCGAGGCGCGCCCGGATCTCCCCCTCGGCCGCTACCGCTTTCGGGTCGAGGGGACGGGCTACACGGTGAACAGCGCGCCCTTCGAGGTGGTCGCGGGGTCGCTCGACGTGGAGCTCCGCCGCGACGGCGACGCCCTCACGGTGCGGGCGACGCGACGGCTGCCGCAGGGCTACCGGCTCCTCGACCTTGAGTCGCCGTCGAACGGTCCGGTGCCGCTGCGCGGCGCGCGGGTGACCCTCACGGTGACCCTCGCCGACGGCGGCGTGCGCATGGTGGAGCGCGCCCTCGACGGCGATGGGCGCGTGCGACTCACGTCCACCGACGTTCCGGCCGCGCAGGTGCGCCGGGTGACGGTGCAGGGCGCGGCGGGCGACCGCGGCGAGGCGGCGCTGCCCTGAGCGGGCGACCCACGCCCATCACCATCCTCCGCGTCGGAGCTTGGCTTTGCCCAAAACCTTCGGACGCGGATCGTGCCGCCGGCTCCGCCCGTGCAGACGGCCCTGCGGGCCTGCACGGGCTGAACCCGGTGTCTGGGGGTGACCGC
>JBILLI010000228.1:0-10340 GCA_044376155.1 Polyangiales bacterium | reverse complement strand
GCGGCGGCGAATGAGCTCCACGGCCACGAGCAACGGGGGCACCGCGGCGAAGGTCCACAGCGAGAGGCGCGGTGAGAAGACCAGCATCGCGACGACGATGCGCGCCAGGGTCACGAAGTCGCCCACCGCGGTCACCGCGCCCGACGCGAACACCTCGCCGAACGCGTCGATGTCGTTGGTCACCCGGGTCACCAGTCGACCCACGGGCTGACGGTCGAAGAAGGCCATGCGCTGCCGCTGCAGAAAGCGGAACACGTGGCGCCGCAGGTCCGACATGCTCCGCTGACCCACGACCTGCAGCAGGTACGAGAGCCCCACCCGCAGGATCTGCTCGGCCACCACGAGCCCCGCGAGGGTCAGCGCGCCGCGCTCCACCGCGGCGAGGTCGCGCCGGGCCACGCCCTCGTCGATAATGCGCTGCATGACCCGCGGCTGCGCCACGAGGAGCTCCGAGGCGATGGGCATCATCGCCATCGCGGCGAAGAACGGGAGCTTGTAGGGCGCGAGAAAGGGCCACAGCCGCGCCAGCAACGCGAGGTCGTAGGACTTCGAGAAGGCAGCCTCTTCGTGAAACGCCCGCTCCGCCGCGGCGCCGCGGCCCTCGCGGGTCTTCTTCGCGTCGGCGCTCACATCGCCTCCAGCTCGGCTTCGATGCGCTGCCGCTCGGCGATGCGCGCGTAGAACCCGCCGCGCGTCACCAGCTCGGCGTGGGTGCCCTGCTCGACCACCTTGCCGGCCTCCAGCACAACCACCCGGTCGCAGCGCGCCGCCGCGGCCACGCGGTGCGTCACGAGCACCGTGGTGCGCCCCCGCGCCGCGCGGTCGATGGCCTCAAGAATGGCGGCCTCGGTGCGCGCGTCGACGGCGCTCAGCGGGTCATCGAGGATCAGCACCCGCGGCGACGCGAGCAGCGCCCGCGCGAGGGCCACGCGCTGCTTCTGCCCGCCCGAGAGCTGCACGCCGCGCTCGCCCACGATGGTGTCGAGGCCGTCGGGCATGGCGTCGGTCTCGGTGGAGAGCTGCGCCTCGGCGAGGCCCTCCCGCGCCCGCGCCTCACCCGCGTCGGAGTCTGGGTCGGGCAACGAGAAGGACGCGTTGCGCAGCAGCGTGGTGGAGAACAAGAAGGGCTCCTGCTGCGCGAGCACCACCGCGGCGTGAAGCTCCGCGAGGGGGATCTCGTTCACGTCAACACCGTCGTAGCGCACGGCCCCCTCGGGCGTGGGCAGCGCGCGCGCGAGGAGCCTCGCCAGCACGCTCTTGCCCGACCCCGTGCGCCCCACGATGGCGACGCGCTCCCCGGCCCGCACCGTGAGGTCGACGCCGTCGAGCACGGGCGCGCCGTCGGCGAAGGAGAAGCGCAGCCCACGCACCTCCAGGGCGCCCTCCAGCGGGCGCGCCAGCGGCTTCGCGCGGCGGTCATCGATCTCGGGCGCGGCGTCGAGGATCTCGGCCACGCGATCCATCGAGACCTTGCCGCGCTGCAGGATCGCGGCGATGTACCCGAGCGCGATGGTGGGCCAGGTGACCAGCGCGAGGTGGCCCTGAAACGCGAGGATGTCGCCGACGGTGAAGCTCGTGGGGTCCTCGACGATGGCCCGCGCCCCGAGCCACACCACCAGCAGCGACGAGAGCGCGGCGCCGAATCCGAGCACGGGGAAGAGCACACCCCGGAGCCGCGCCAGCGCGAGGTTCGCGTCCTGCGCGCGGGTCACGGCCTCGCCGAACGCCTCCTCTTCGCGCGCCTCGAGCCCGTAGGCCCGCACCACGCGCATCGAACTCAGCGAGCGCTGCGCGATGTCGCTCATCGCCCCGAGGGCCTCTTGCGCGGCGCGGCTGCGCTGAAAGAAGCCCTTCGACGACGCCCGGGTGAGCGCCACGACGAAGGGGAAGGGCAGCAGCGAGACCACCGCGAGGCGCGGCGAGCGCGCGAACATCAGCGGGAGGTTCACCGCATAGGCGAGCACCACGTTCACCACGTTGAGCGCGCCGAAGCCCAGCAACAGTCGGATCTGCCCGAGGTCGCTGGTGGCGCGGCTCATCACCTCGCCCGGCGTCATGACCCGCGCGAAGCTCGGCCCGAGCCGGTGCACCGCCCGGAGCATGTCACCGCGCAGCAGGAACTCGACCTCGCGCCCGCCGTTGAAGATATGCACCCGCGAGCGCACCCGCGTCCACGCGGCGAACGCTGCGAGCACGGCGATGAGCGCGGCCGCCACCGTGGCCGTGTGCGCGTCGCCCGCGCCGAGCGCGTTGGAGGCGCGTCGAACGGCCTGGGGCACCGCGCCCGCCGCGCCGGAGCTCAGCGCGAGGAACACCGCGCCCAGCGTGAAGTCACGGCGCTGCGTGCGCGCCAGCGTCGCGAGGCGTGACCACGCGGTGCGTGCAGGGGCGATGGGGGTGGATGCTGGCATCGACGAGGGGGCTGCGAAGGGAACGCTTCGTGGCACCGCGAACCCGGAGGGTCAAACGGCGCGGGGTGAGCATCGTCGATGGGGATCGAACGCGCGGCGCCAGAGCGACGCCGCGGGAGGGATCACTGGGCGCGGTCGCGAACGTCCTTGAGGCGGGCAGCCTTGCCCTCGAGCTCGCGGAGGAAGTAGAGCTTCGAGCGGCGCACGAGGCCGCGGGCCACGACCTCGACCTTGTCGATGCGCGGGCTGTGGCGCGGGAAGATGCGCTCGACGCCCACGTTGTACGAGATCTTGCGCACCGTGAAGGTGGAGCCGATGCCGCCGTTGCGCTCGCGGATCACCTGGCCCTGGAACACCTGGATGCGCTCCTTGTCGCCCTCGACGACCTTGTAGTGAACGCGAACGGTGTCGCCGACGCGGAAGGGAGCGAGCGTGTTCGCCGCGACGGACTTCGCGTGGAGCGCCTGGATCTTGGGATGCTGCGTGCCCATAAATATACCTTGTCTGCTATCCCGTGGTTACGCGGGGGGCGGCAAGACATCACGCGCAAGGAGCGATGTCAAGGCGCGCCGTCGGCGCCGTCGTCTCCGAAGAGCCGATCGAGAATGATCGACACCGCGGAGCGTACCGGCAGGTGGTTGTAGCCCCTCGGCCGCACCGGCGCGAGGTGAACGTCGGTGCGCGCCACGACCGCGTCGGCGAGCCCGTAGCCCGTGCCGAAGACCAGCATCACGGGCCGATCGCGCGCGGCGATGCGGGCGGCGGCGGCGGCGTAGCCCAGGGCCTCGCCGCGGTCGCGCGCGCAGGTGGTGTAGAGCTCCGGGGCCGCGCCCTCTTCGGTGCGCACGGCGTCGAGGGCGGCGTCGAGGTCGGTCACAGGGCGCACGATGGAGAGCGCCTGCGCCCGCTGCGGCACGCGCTCCCCCCCGCGGCCCTCGCGCCAGTACGAGAGCACGTGCTCGACCAGCGCGCGCTGCGCCTCGATGGGGGTGACCACGAAGTACCCGCGGAGCCCGTAGGTGCGCCCGGTGCGCGCGAGGTCGTGAAGATCCAGGTTCGTCACCGAGGTGGTGATCGTGCGCCCGGTCTTGTCGCGGATGGGAAAGTGCACCAGCGCGAGGTAGACGCCCGGGCGGCTCACGGCTCGTCCCCGTCGATCCACGCGAGCTCCTTGGGGCTCAGCGTGAGGCGCGCGAAGAGGTCCGGGCGGCGCTCGCGGGTGCGCCGCAGCGCGTGCCAGCGGCGCCAGCGCGCGACGCGGGCGTGGTCGCCCGAGATCAGCGTGGCGGGTACTCCCTCGCCGCGAAACACCGCGGGGCGCGTGTACTGCGGATACTCCAGCAGCCCCTCCTCGGCGTGCGACTCGCTCGTCGCGCTCTCGGCGTTGCCCAGCACCCCCGGCAGCAGCCGCACCACGGCGTCGACCACCGACACCGCCGCGGCCTCGCCGCCCGTGAGCACGAAGTCGCCGAGGGAGAGCTCCTCATCAACGTGGGCGCGCACGCGCTCGTCGAAGCCCTCATAGCGGCCACACACCAGCGCGATGGACGGCAGCTTCGAGAGACGCGCCGCGGCGCGCTGGTCGAAGACCCTGCCCTGGGGCGTGAGCAGCACGCGGTGCACGCGCCGCCCGGTGCTCACCTCGTCGGGAATCGACTCCATGGCCCCCACCACCGCGGGCGCCATCATCACCATCCCGCTGCCGCCGCCGTAGGGCGCGTCGTCGACCGTGCGGTGCTTGTTCGGCGAGAAGTCACGGATCTGCACCGCGTGCGGCCGCACCCGCCCCTCCTCCACCGCGCGCCCGACGATGCTTGAGCGCCACAGCCCGTCGAGGAGCTCCGGGAAGAGCGCGACGATCCAGACGTCCATCGCCGTCACGCGTCGCGCAGCGCGACGAGGTCGACGGTGACGGTGCCCGCGTCGAGGTCCATCGCGAGCACGAAATCACCCGTGACGGGCACCTCGTGCTCGTCGTCGCCGACCTTCACCCGCAACGCGTCGACGGTGGGGTAGGCCTCGACGCCCACGACCTCGCCCACCGCCGCGCCGCTCGGGTCGAGCACGGAGAGCCCGGGCAGGTCGCAGTGGTAGTACTCGCCCTCTTCGAGCGGCGGCAGGTCCTTGCGGCGCAGTGCGACCTTGGCGTTCACCAGGGCCTCGGCCGCCTCGCGACCGTCGACCCCGGCGAGGCGCAGCACGATGCCCTTGCCCTCGATGTCCATGTCGGCCACGAGGAGCATGCGCTCGACGCCCTTGGTGTCGGTCACGCGCACCTTGCGCCCGGGGGTCACAGACTCGGTGTGGTCGTTGTAGGCCCGAAACCACAGCGCGCCGAGCAGCCCACGCGGGCGCCCGAGCACGCCGAGGTCGATCCAGCGGTCGCCGCGGTTGCTCTGCATGGTCTCAGTCTTCGATGATGTTCAGGACGCAGCGCCGTTGGGCCTGCGAGGCCGCGGCGTGAAGCACGGTGCGCAGCGCGCGGGCGGTCTGCCCGGCGCGGCCGATGACCTTGCCGAGGTCCTCGCGGGCGACCCGTAGCTCCACCACGAGCTGCCCGCCATCGTCGCGCGAGGTCACCATCACCGCGTCCTCGCGGTCGACCAGGGAGCGCGCGAGGTGCTCAACGAGGGACTCGGGTGACACGGCGGGCGGCGGGGATCAGCTCACTGCGCCGCGGGGGCGGGGTGGCGCTTGAGGAGGTTCGTGATCTCCTCGCTCAGCTGCGCGCCGACGCTCTGCCAGTACTTGACCCGGTCGTAGTTCACCGTGAACGCCCCCGCCACGCGGGGGTTGTAGGTGCCGAGGCGCTCGAGGTGACGGCCGTCACGAAACGCGCGGGAGTCCGCGGCGACGATGCGGTAGACAGGGGTCTTCTTGGTGCCGATACGGGCGAGGCGAATCTTGACCATCGTGAGTCCTTGAATGCGACAGGGTACGTAGCAGGGGCGCGGAGGCTACGTCTCTCCCCCGTACACCGTCAAGCCCACCCGGCGCGCAGTTTCTGGACCGATCCCCCGCTGCCGTGCGGCCCCCCGTGACGGAGCGCTTGACGCGCCGGGTCACCTGTCCCAGAACGCGCGCACCGCATGGGAGCACCGCGCAAGACGCTCTGGGGCCTGCTGGGACTCTCCCTCGCCGCGGTCTGCGCGCTGGGCGCCTCGTGCAAGGGGCGATCCCCCTCGCCCGGGGTCTCTCCCGAAGCGCCCACGACCCGCGGACCCATTCGGCTCTTCTACGTCACCGACCTCGACGGCTACCTTGAGCCCTGCGGCTGCACCGCGCGTCCGCTGGGCGGCATCGACCGTCTCGCGCAGGAGCTCCAGCGCGCGAGCCAGGGGGCCGCGGGCACGCTGGTGCTCGCCGCGGGTGACCTCTTCTTCGAGCACCCCCGGCTCGAAGACGACATGGTCTGGCAGGAGGGGCAGAAGGCCACGTCCCTCTCGGGCATCCTCAACGGGCTCTCGCTCGCGGCGTGGGTGCCCGGTCCCGCGGACTACGCCCGGGGGCCGCAGGAGTTCGCCCGACTGCGCGGTGCCTTGCGGGCCGAGGCCCTCGGCGCCAACGCGGGCCTCGGGAACGCGGCCGTGCGCGAGGTGGGCGGCGTGCGCGTGGGCATCGTGGGGGTCACCGACCTCCGCCCGACGAGCGGAGACGCCGCCGCGGGTGCGCCCGTGACGCAAGACCCCATCGCGGCCGCGCGTCGCGAAGTCGCCGCGGTGCGCGCGCGGGGCGCCCAGGTGGTGGTGGTCCTCGCGTCCCTCCCCCGGCGGCAGGCGCGCATGATCGCTGGGGATGTTCCCGGGGTGGACTTCGTCATCGCCGCGCGCAACGACGCGCCCACGGCGCCGCCGCCCGAGCGACTGGGCAACGCCTACCTGCTCACCGCCGCGAGCCAGGGCCGCGGCCTCGGCGTGGTCGACCTCTTCGTGCACGGCGGGGGCGGGTTCACCGACGCCTCCGAGGCCACGCGCCGCGCCGAGCGCACGCGCCTCGACGCGCGCATCACGGACCTTCAGCGACGGGTGGACGCGTGGTCCCGCGAGCCCGGCACCGACGCCAACGCGCTCGCGGCGCAGCGCGCGCGGCTCGCGGAGATGCAGCGGCAGCGCGAGGCCACGGCGCGCGTGGCCCCGCCGACGACCGGGCGATGGTTCGACGCGCGGGCGGTGGAGGTCTCAGCCGACGTGCCGCGCGCCGCGAGCGTGCAGCAGCAGATCGCGCGGTACTACCGCGAGGTGAACGACCACAACCGCGCGGCCTTCGCCGACCGGCGCGCGCCCCCCGCGGCCCCGGGCGCGGCCAGCTTCACTGGCACCGAGAGCTGCCGCGAGTGCCACGAGGAGGCCTTCACGGTGTGGCAGCACACCCGGCACTCGCACGCGTACCGAACGCTCGAGGTCGCGTCGAAGAACTTCAACCTCTCGTGCGTGGGGTGCCACGTCACGGGCTATCGCCAGCCGGGCGGCAGCGAGGTCGTGCAGAACGAGGGGCTCCGCGACGTGCAGTGCGAGTCGTGCCACGGGCCCGGGAGCCTCCACATCGAGGCCCGCGGCCCCGCCGCCCGCGCGGCCACGATCCGCCGCACCGTCGACGGGAACTTCTGCGCGACGCAGTGCCACACGCCTGAGCACTCGGACCACTTCAACTACGACCGCTACCTGCCCTTCATCCTCGGGCCGGGCCACGGACGTCCCGCGGGCTCACCGATGCCCGACCCCGACGCGAGCGCCGCGCACCTCGGCGAGACCGACGCGACGGCGCACTGAACACGCCGCGAATTGGAGCGCGCGACGTCCTTCGGGCAACGATGCGCGGTGATGCGACCCGCGCACGCGCTCCTCCTCGCCGCGACGCTCTCGGCCTGCACCGCCACGGGGGTCTACCGCATGCCCGCGCGCAGCGGCTCGGCGCGCGGCGCGACGACCATGAACCCGACCAACCTCGCCGCGTCGTCGACGGACACGGGCGAAGACGTCGAAGCGGGCGAGGCGAGCTACTACAGCGACCGCCTCGCGGGGAACACCACGGCCAACGGCGAGCGCTACGACCCCGAAGCGCTCACCGCAGCGCACCGCACGCTGCGCTTCGGCACCCGCGTGGAGGTGCGGCGCAGCGACGGCGCGCGCGTGGTGGTGTGCATCAACGACCGCGGGCCCTTCGTGAGCGGGCGCGTCATCGACCTCTCCCGCGCGGCCGCCGAGAGCCTCGGGATCATTCGCGCGGGCGTCGCGCCGGTGGCCCTGCGCGTGATCGGGCACAGCGGCTCACGACGGTGCGAGTGACAAAGCGCGTTTGAACGTGCGGGCAGCACACCACCCTGAAAAACATCCGGGTTTGAAAAATTCGCCACACCTCGCTTGACACCCGGATTTGAAGGGCGTAGTTCTCACCCTTGCGAGGCGAAGCCTTCGGGCGCTCCCTCCAACTCTCCCTCACGCACCCCCTGGCGGGGCTTCGCGTGACGGGTCAGACTCCACGGGTTCCATTCACCAAGAGGCTCGCCTTCAGCGATCACCACCATGACTTTGTCGAACACCCACTCCTATCTCCCTTCGAACGCCTGGCAGGCGCGCACGGTCGCGATCGCCTTCGGCGCCGCGGCGGGTGTCGAGTGTGTGCGCGAGGGCGGTCATGGCATGCCGCAGACGAGTGCGCCGCAGATGTTCGGACGCCTTGATTCCCGCACCCGCCTTCTGGGGTGCAACACCAAGCGGGTGGAAGATCCCGAGGGGTGGCAGGAGCAGAGACTGTTGTAGGGCCTTTCCCTCTCAGTCCCACGGTCTACGAAGGCCGGCTCCACCCCCCAGGTAGAGTCGGCCTTCTGCATTTGGGGGTTCACACTCCCTCCCCCGCCGAGGCGGGTCCCCGACGGCGCTCCCCACGGAGCGCGCGGAGGGCACCCCGAAGCTCGGGCGGGGCGCAGGGGGAGACAGCACGACGCGGCGGGGGCCGCGCCCCTCCGACGCGGGTCACGGCCCGCGGAGACAGACAGGAAAGATGCGTCTTTCAAACAAAATTGTTTGCCCGAAGAAATCATATCAAACGTATAAAACAAATCTTGATCTTGGACGTACAAGGGTGTAGACAGACGATGGGCGGAACCACTCCCGAAAGACCCTGGCGAGGGGGGTGGCAGACACGGGCTCGGAACTCGAGCGGCAGAGGCGGCGGTTCTTACCCGCCACGGTGAGGGTTCAAGTCCCTCCGGGCCCACCGGCGCCACGCGCGTCACGGCCGACGAGCTCCCTCGTGGAGCGCGTCCGCACGGACCGGGTGCGCCTTGATTCACGAACCCGCCCATCAGGGTCCAGAACTCGAGCGGCAGAGGAGACGGCTTTTACCCGTCGTGTGAGGGTTCAAGTCCCTCTGGGCCCAACTCTTTCTCCCCGAGAACTCCCAACGGGTGTGGAGCGCGCTCGGGGAGCGGGTCGCGGGCAATGGTGCCCGCGGCGTTGCCGGATGGTCCAGCGGTGAGGATGCCCGGCTTTGACCCGGGAGGCCCTGGTTCGAATCCAGGTCCGGCAGCTCATGCCTTGGTGATCGTGTGTCTTGCCAGTTGGTCCAGTGGAAGGATCTCCGGCTCTGACCCGGAAGGCCCTGGTTCGAACCCAGGACTGGCAGCCGTCAGCTTCGACGAGGGGAACCCGCGCTCTGGCGCGAACGCACCCCTGCGCTCTCTGAAAACCTGGTCGTGTGATGCACCCCGACGGCGCCCCAACGCCCGAGGTGTGCATCGAGAAAGCCCCTCGCGATGTGGTTCACCCCGCGTCGTGAGGGCGATTGCGAGGACGCCTGGCGGTCAGGCACCCGGCTGTTAACCGGTCCCAGGTGGGTTCGATTCCCACCCTCGCAGCAACACATCCGTCGAGGCTGTTGGAAGACCGCTGGGCTACGAACCCGGAGGGCGTGGTTCGACTCCACGGACGGACATCTTTCACCCCACATGGCTCCGTCGTTCAACGGCGAGGACGGCCGATTGTCGATCGGTCAATACGGGTTCGATTCCCGTCGGAGTCGCCTCTCTCTGGCCCTGTCTTCTAACGGTACAGGATCGCGGATTTTCACCCCGCGGACACGGGTTCAACTCCCGTCAGGGCTGCTCATGGCGCCGTCGTCTAACGGCAAGGACAACGGGTTCTCGACCCGTGAACGAGGGTTCAATTCCCTCCGGCGCTGCTCATGTCTCGGTGGGTGCGGCTCCTTCGGTGTCGTGTCGCGCGCCACTTCTTGCGAGGCCGCTGTGGTGGCCCTCATCCCCCAACCCCTTCTCCCGCCGGTGATCCGGCAGGAGAAGGGGAGCACACAACACTCCCATCCCGCGCGCCTCTTGCGACGCTCCCATCCCGCGCGCCTCTTGCGACGCTCCCATCCCGCGCTTCTTGCGACGCTCCCATCCCGCGCGTCTCAGCCCCCCCTTCTCCTGCCGGATCACCGGCGGGAGAAGGGGTTGGGGGATGAGGGCCACCACAGCGGCCTCGCAAGAGGTGGCGTGTGACACAACAGCAGAAGAGCCGCACCATGTCTCGGTTCGTCTGGGGCCGTCGTCCAACGGGAGGACACCTGTCTTGCACACAGAAAATGGGGGTTCGACTCCCCCGGGTCCCACTGTGTCTCTGTCTCGAAGCGGGTGTGGTGTATTGGCCGCATCCCGGAGCGCCACTCCGAAGGCGCGGGTTCGACTCCCGCCACCCGCTCTCTGTCCGCCGAGGCTGTTGGAAGACCGCTGGGCTACGAACCCGGAGGGCGTGGTTCGACTCCACGGGCGGACGCTGTTTGGAAGGGGATCTGGCGTAGCGGGTGCGCGCGCCTGGCTGAAGATCAGGAGGACCCGGTTCAACTCCGGGGGTCCCCGCTCCGTCTCTGGGATCATCGTCCAATGGGAGGACACCGACCTCGCGCGTCGGGGATGGGGGTTCGAATCCCTCT
>JBILLI010000961.1:0-2719 GCA_044376155.1 Polyangiales bacterium | reverse complement strand
GCAGGTGGGTGCCCACCGAGAGCGACCACCGCGCCGCGCCCGCCGCGCCCGCCGCGGTGAGGCCCGCGCGGAGGCGAAACGCGTCGTCGGTGGTGTTGTCGGCGCGCCGCGAGAGCCCGGGGATGTACCCCGACACGCCGAGGTGCAGCGAGAAGGCGTCGATGTCGGCGTGACCGACGAGCCGCGCGCGGGCGGCCACCCGCAGGTCTGACACCGCCACGCCCCCCGCGGCCTGCGGGACCATCGCCCCCGCCACGCTGTTGCCCGACTGGAGAAACGAGATGGGCAGGGTGAGCGAGAGCCCGATGCGGTCGGCGAAGGCCACGCCGATCTGCGCGTGCCCCACGAGCATGTGCTCCACGAGCACCGTGTCGTTCGAGGGCGCACGAAGCACCAGCGGGCGGTAGGCGTAGTCGGCGGTGATCGCCGCGCGCACGTGAACGCCCGCGCTGCCGGTGTACCAGGGGGTGTCGGCGACGAGGGTGAGGTCACCGCCGAAGGGGGCGTCGTAGCGGTTGAGGGACCATCCCGTCGCCTGCTGCGCCGACGCGAGGCGCGGCGAGAGGGTGAGGGCGGTGAGCGCGGCGGTGGCGAAGAGGTGACGGCGAAGCATCGGCGCGCCGGTAACACGCCCCGGGGCGGTGCACAACACGGCCTCCGCGGGAGAGCCCGCGTGTGCGGTGATGCGTCAGGATCGTGGGCGGGCAAGGCCCGGCGGGGGAGGTCGGCGCGTCGCGCGAAGGGCGATCACGCGGTGGCGACGGCGCCGTGGTGGTCGCAGTGACCGCCGTGGGGGTGGTGCAGGTGGCCGCCGACGAGGTAGTCGGTGTGGTCGCCGTGGGGCACGGCGTCGTGGCCGCAGCCGGGGCCGTGGGCGTGCGCGCCGTCGTGGCCGCTGCACGCGTGGTCGGGGGTGCAGTCCGCGGGGTTGGCGTCGCTCACGCCGAGGGTGTGCTCGTCGACGTGGCCGCCGTGGGGGTGGTGCAGGTGGCCGTCGTGGAGGTAGTCCACGTGGCCGTCGTGGTGCACCGCGGGGTGACCGCAGGCGGGGCCGTGGGTGTGCGCGTGGTCCTTGTGCTCGGTGCAGCTCATGGTTCGTCCTCCTCGGGGTCGATGGGCGCTGGAGTCTCGTCGGCGTGCTCCAGCGCGTTGGCGATCAGCCCGGCCACGTGGCCGTCGCTGAGCGAGTAGAAGATGTGCTTGCCCTGTCGCCGCCGACGCACGAGGCCCTCCGCGCGCAGCAGACGCAGCCGCTGCGAGATCGTGGAGAGGCCGTCGCCCGCCGCGAGGTCGGTGACACACCGCTCCCCCTCCGCGAGCTGGGTCAGCAGCCGCAGGCGGGAGACGTCACCCATCACGCGAAAGATCGCCGCCGCGCGCTCATAGGCCGCCGCAGGGCGACGCGGGAGCGCCGGGGTGGCGTGGTCGTGGTCCTCGGGGGAACACCCGGGGGCGGGGGGCGTGTGCGACTTCATGGGATCAACAGTTGTACGACTGATGAAGTGTGTAGGTGAACCCGAAGCCCGGGTCAATGGTCCGTTCGCAACGGGTTCTGGCGTGCAGATGCAACCGCGATGCGGCGCTCCAGGCGTCGCGGGGGTGCCCGCTCAGCCCGGATGGATCTCCACCGTGAGGTGGGTCAAGGGCCCCAGCGCTTCGAGTCGCGCGCGGTACTCCTGGAGCGGTCGGGCATCGACGGCGCGGAGGGAGACCGCGCAGTACCAGCGCCCCGCGACGGGCTCCCAGACGTGGAGGTCCACCACGGTCGCGCCGGTGCCTTCGAGGGCCTCGCGGATCCTGCGCACCGCGTCCTGGGTGGGCGCGCGGTCGAGCAGGGGACGCGAGGTCTCGCGGAGCAGCCCGACGCCCCAGCGGGTGATCAGCACGGCGCCGACGATGGCCGAGAGCGGGTCGAGCGCGGTCCACCCGAGGCGCTGACCGAGGACCAGCGCGGCGATGGCGAGCACGCTGGTGAGCGCGTCGGCGATCACGTGCAGGTACGCCCCGCGGAGGTTCTGCGCGCCCCCGTGATCGTGCGCGTGATGGTCGTGCGCGTGATGGTCGTGCGCGTGATGGTCGTGCGCGTGATGGTCGTGCGCGTGATGGTCGTGCGCGGGCATCAGCAGCCACGCGCTCACGAGGTTCACCAGCAGCCCGGCGACGGCGACGGCGATGGCCTCGCGGTACCGGATCGACGTGGGCTGCAGCAGGCGGCGCACGGCCTCGAAGACCATCTGCGCGGCCACGGCGAGCAGGGCGAGGGCGTTGGTGTAGCCCGCGAGCGCGTGGACCTTCGCGGTGCCGAAGGTGAACTCCGCCCGGCCCGCGCGGGTGCGGGCGTACCACCACGCGAGGGCCGACACCGCGAGGGCGCCCGCGTGGGTGCCCATGTGCCAGCCGTCGGCGGTGAGCGCGAGGGAGCGCGTCCAGGTGCCCACCACGAGCTCGACGACCATCATCGAGACCGTGAGCCCCACGGTCCACCACGTGCGCCGCTCGGAGCTCGAGGGCGCTTCGGGGGGCGTGTGCTGCGCGCAGGGATGCTCCTGGATGGCCATGGGGGGTCGCCGCGAAGGGTCGCACGCGCCACACGTCGGCGCACCCACGCATTCCCGCTGCGAGGGAGACACGAGTTCCGTTATCGTGCCCGCCCATGTCAGAAGGACACTCCACCAAGGTCGTGTTGACCTCCCTCGCGGCGAACGGCGCCATCGCGATC
>JBILLI010000960.1:0-2724 GCA_044376155.1 Polyangiales bacterium | reverse complement strand
GGAGCCCAGGCGAAGCGACGTGCCGGTCGAGGACGTGACCCCGACATCGGCGAAGCCGTCTCCGTTGAGGTCCCCCGCGGGCCAGAGCGTGGGGTTGCCGGACGGAGGCGACAGGTCCAGATCCGGTCGAGCGGGCCCTTCGCAAGGGGCCCAGCGCAGGGTCAACGCGGCGTTTGATTCGTTGCCGAACCCCATGTCGTCACACCCGTCACCGTTGATGTCGCCAAACGACACCAGCCACGCCGTCCCGTCCGGGAAGGACAGGAAGGACGAGAGGACCTGTGCCGGAAAGACCGAGAAGACACGCCTCGGCCGAGAGATCTCGTTTTCGTTCATGTGCCAGCTGTAGACATCCCCGTAGCCGTCGCCGTTGACGTCTCCCGCCGAGTTCATCCCGACGAGCAGCTCACCGCTGGCGCCGGACAAGTAACCGAGTCCGTCCGCGCCGCTCACCGTCCAGGCGCGGTGGAACCCTCCGAAGAGAGTTGAGGTGAGGCCGAGATCGCGGCGGCGGTCGCCGTTGAGGTCGGGGAGCGGTGTGAAGTTGAGGATCCGGCTGAATGGGTCGGGCAACTGCGGCAACGTCGTGGCCGTCGCGGTCAGGCCTTCGGGGCCGCCGCGCTGCAGGGTGGTGACGATGTTGTAGGAGGGGATCCGGTACACGAGGGTGTACATGTCCTCGTAGCCGTCGAGGTCGACATCGCCCATGGGGAGGACGATCCTGTCCTCGAGCGCGGCATGGCGCGCGCGCCGCGTGAAGAAGCTGTCGGTCCCCCCAAACCAGACCGCGTCTCGGAGCACGAGGTCGCTGCAGCCATCGCCGTCGAGGTCGAGGACGGCCTCGATCGGGCCCTCGAACGACCACACGCGGTCTGCGGAGGGCCCTGTGCTGCTGCCGGGGAACACCCTGAACCTTCGGGGGGTGGACCGCCAGTCTTGCAGCAGCAGATCGGAGTAGCCGTCGTTGTTGAAGTCCTCGCCGTCGGGCTGCTCGGTGTCGACGGCGGTGTCGCGCGGCCCGACGCGGAAGTGCCAGGTCGCGGAGCGCTCCCCGGTCGGCGCGCCCAGCGCACGCCCCTCGACGAACCAGAAGTACGTGCCTGGCGTCAGCGGCGTGGGCACGACCGCGGAGCCGCCCGCGGCGAAGAACGACGTCACGGGTCGGGTGCAGCTGCGGTCCCTGCAGAGGGTCACCTGCGCGCCGTCGCCCCGCGCGTTCACCCACGCGAGGGTCGGCCGATGGCGCGTGACGTATCGGTGAGAGAGTGGGTACCGCAGGCGCAGTGTTCGCGGTGGCGGGACGTCCGTCACGTCCGGGAGGGACATCGCGCTGTCCGTCGCGTCGTGCGGCGCGGTCGGTGCGTCGGGCGTCGGGACCGCCGCGTCGAGGCGCGAGACGACATCCTCTGGCGGTGCGACGACATCGAGAATCATGGGCACGTCGGGCAGATCGGGCGCGTCGGTCACGTCGGTCACGTCGGTCACGTCGGGCACGTCGAGCGCGTCGGGCACATCGGGCGCGTCGAGCGCGTCGGGCACATCGGGCGCGTCGGGCACATCGGTCACGTCGGTCACGTCGGTCACGTCGGTCACGTCGGGCAACGGCGAGGCATCCGCGGCCTCGCGCACATCAGGGACCACGTGGACGTCCATGAGGTCCGCCGCGGCGGTGCGGTCGCGGACCGCAACGTCGCCCGTCGCATCGGTCACGGTCGACGCGTCGGCGCCATCCGTCATTCCCTGCGCGGGCGGCGCATCGGCAGCCGTCCCCGAGGGGCCGCTGCAGGCCGTGAGAAGGCAGAACAGGGGGATGGAGAGACGCCAGGGGTACTGCATGAGACGTTCGCGACTCGGTTGAACGTCTCGCGGCGCGCATTCAACAGCGTTCATTGGAAGTACGCAGGGGCGTGAGCCGGGATCCGGAGCCGCGGCCTCGCATGTCGTCCAGGCGGCGGTGGGGGACGCCGGAGGGCCACTCCGAACGGCACCCTCCCCGAAGTGCGGCCCGTGAGCGTGCGGTGCACGGTGTGGCGTCTCCACGCCGCGCGCTGACCCCGCGGTCAGGGCGGCTCTTCGGTCCTGGATGCGCAGCGGGCGCTGCGACCTTCCCGACGTGCATCCGCTGCACACCCGCGCCGCGCTGCCGCGCGGAGGGGGCGAGACTCACGCGCAGTCCACGCTCAGCCCTCCGCGCAGCGCGCGGCGAAGGCCTCGGGCGTGAACACCCCGCGGTCGAGCACCAGGGAGGTCACCAGCGCCGCGGGGGTCACGTCGAACGCCGGGTTGAACACCGCGCACCCCTCGGGCGCCCAGCGCACCGCACCGAACGACCCGCGCACCCCGCGCACCTCCTCGGCCGCGCGCTGCTCGATCTCGATGTCGTCGCCGTGGGGGCACGCGAGGTCCACGGTGGTGAACGGGGCCACGGGGTGAAAGGGCACGCCGTGGTGCTTCGCGAGCACCGCGACGCCGTAGGTGCCCACCTTGTTGGCGAAGTCCCCGTTGCGCGCGACGCGGTCGGCGCCCACGAGCACCCGCTGCACCTTGCCCGCGCGCATCACCAGCGCGGCCATGCTGTCGGTGATCAAGGTGAACGGAATGCCCGCGCGCTGCAGCTCCCACGCGGTGAGCCTTCCCCCCTGGAGCAACGGCCGGGTCTCGTCGACGTACACGTGCAGCCGCGTCCCCCGCTCCCACGCGCGGATCACCACCCCCAGCGCGGTG
>JBILLI010000959.1:0-2727 GCA_044376155.1 Polyangiales bacterium | reverse complement strand
GCGCAGCGCGAGGTGCAGACGTCGCGCGCGCGGCGGGCCGAGCACGCGGGCGTCTTCGATGCGGCCCTCCACCGCGACGAGGGTGCCCTCGGCGCCGTGGCGCACGCGCCGCCAGTCGTCGGCCTCGCGGAGGTCGAGGTAGCGACGCGGGGTGAGCGCGAGGAGGTCCCCCACGGTGCCGTAGCCCCGCGCGCGCAGGATCGCCGCGGTCTGGGGGCCGACGCCGTGGAGGTGTTCGACGGGCTCGTCCTGCAGGTCGGCGGGCGCGGCGGTGGTCTTCGCGACGCGCGGAACCTTCAGCGCCGCAGGGCGATCGTCGCGGCGCGGCACGTCTTGCCTCAACCGAAGGTGATGTCGAGGACCTCGTACTCGCGCGTGCCGCCGGGGGTCTTCACCTTCACCTCGTCGCCGACCTGCCGCCCGAGGAGCTGGCGCGCGAGGGGCGACTGGACGGAGATATGGCCCGCGTCGGAGTCGGCTTCGGCGGGGCCGACGATCCAGTAGGTGACCTCTTCGCCGGTGTCGGCGTTGGAGAGCCGCACGTGCGCGCCGAAGGCGACCTTGTTGCCCGAGAGCTTCGTCGGGTCGATGACCTCGGCGAGGGAGAGCTTGGCCTCGATGTCCTTGATGCGCGCCTCGATGAACGAGTGCTTCTCGCGGGCCGCGTGGTACTCGGCGTTCTCGCGCAGGTCGCCGTGCTCGCGGGCGGTCGCGACCTCCTGGATCACCTTCGGGCGCTCGACGCTCTTGAGCTGCTGGAGCTCTTCCTTCAAACGCTTGTGCCCCGCCGGGGTCATCGGGATCGTATCCATGGCGGTCTGTGGTCCTAACAGAACGTCGCCGCGTCCCGCAATCGCCGCGTGCGGTCGCCGCTACCGGGCTTCGCAGCGCAGCCGCAGAAGCTCCAGCGTGCCGTCGGGCGACGAGAGGGGGACGTGCAGTCCGCCCTGGGGGTCCATCGCGACGGGCAGCTCGCCGCGCAGCACGGGCTCGAGGCGAAGGTCGCCCGGCGTCACCACGCCGCCCGCGACGCGAAGCGCACGAGCGAAGGTGCTCACCGCCACCCCCAGACGGTGTCGCAAGAACACCTGCGCCACGTCGGCGCGGGCGAACACCGCGGGCGCGCCGGTGGGGATGATCCCGCGCGCGCTGACCATTCTCGGGTCGGTCGCGCGGCGAAGGCCCTCGGGGCCGCGCTCCACCCGCAAGGCGACCACGTCTCCGCCGTCTCCGCGGCTCTCGCTGTCGGTCTCCTCGGACTCGCGCCAGGCCACCCACGCGCTCCCCGCCTCGCCCACGCTCACCGAGACTCCGAAGCGGTGACCGGGCGCGTTCGTCAGCCGCAGGGGAATGCCCACCGCACGACCCGTGGGTCCGATGGCCTGGGCCCAGAGGTCGGTGACCGTGTCGTTGGCCTGCGTCGCGTCGATGTCGCGCGCCGTGAGCCACACCAGCACCGCGCCCCCCTCGGGCGTCGGCGCGAGCACCGGGTCGCTGGCGTCTTGCACCGCCGGAGACGCCTGCCACGGCGCCGCACAGGTCGGCAACGCGTCGTCGCTCGAGCTCGCGCGCAGGGTCGCGGGGTCGATCCACTGCACCTTCACCGCGCCCGCGGCCGGGGGTGGGCCGTCGTCGTCCCACGCCACGAGGAGGCCCTGCCCGACGCGCGCGGTGCTGACGCTGAAGCCCTCGTCGCGGGTCTCGGGGTGCTGGCATCCCCGATCGCCCACGCGCACGAGGTGTCGACGCGCGCCGACGCGGTCCTGCACCCACGTGACCGCGGACTCCTCGCGCGGACCGATGAGCGCCAACGACGGGTCCGACCGCTCGCCGGGGCCCAACGCCCGGGTCAGCGGCGCGTCGCCATCGTTGTGGAGCACCCAGCGCCCCGCGCGTCCGTCGACCCACAATACTCCCCGTCGACGCCCCGAAAGGGCCACCCGCAGCGCCTCGTGGGAGGGGGTCGCCGCCTCGCCCGCGTCCACCGCCGCACCGCCGCGCTGCACGACCCGACGCACCAACACCCGGCACGCCGGCGGCGCTCCGGCGTCGCGCTCGCCGGGCGCGAGGGCGGACTCGGGGTCGAGCACTTCGGACACATCGGGCGTGACCGCTGTGCTCCGGCAGGCGGTGAGCGCGAGCAGCACCGCGATCGCGAAGGGGCTTCGCATGGGGCGCGGAACATACCGCAGCTTTCTTGGTGCTCCAGCGCGCCGTAGGCTATCGCCGCCCCCGGGTGGAGGGCGTGCGTTGCCTCCACGGCCATTCCGGAGAACGACGATGCGCAATGCGATGCTGGGCCTGATGATCATTCCCGCGCTCGCGGGGATGAACGTCCTCGGACGGAGCAACCGGGTCGCCGTGGCGGCGCCCACCGCCCGCGGAGACGCCTTCGCGGCGCAGGTGGCGCGCGCGCTGACCGGAGAGTTTCGCGCCGACGCCCAGCGCACCGCCGTGGGTACGCGCCCCGCGGTGATCCGCACGGCCTGCGCGGTGAATGCGCCGGGCCTCGCCGACCACGTGGTCTACCTCGAAGACGCCTTCGCGGGACGTCGTTCGCGCCCCTTCTCCCAGCGCCTGCTCGCCGTGCGCCCCACGGTCGACGGCGCGGTGGTGCACGAGTTCGCCCTCATCGACCCCGAGGCCGCCGCCGGTCTCTGCGACGGCGGCAGCGCCACGGTCTACCGCGCGAACACCCGGGAGCGCACGGGCTGCGAGATCACCCTG
>JBILLI010000227.1:0-10376 GCA_044376155.1 Polyangiales bacterium | reverse complement strand
TCACAAAGGTATCAACTCCTTTTGCACGGCAGGTCCCTGGCCCCGCACCACGCACCCCGAGCGTACACAACGCGAGAGATTCCGTACTCGTCTCCCGCGGTGACGCGCTTGCGGCGTCGGCGCCGCGGGACGCAGTGGGACGGCGCGATTCAGACCACGAAGCCGGCCTCGTGGGCGCGCACCACCCGCGGTACGCACCACTCCACGAGCAGCAGCTTGTGCCGCAGCGCGAGGGCGTGGAGCTGCCCTACGACGTCATCGGGTATTCCCTGAATGCCCAGGGCCGTGACGCGCCCGTGGGGGGCGACGCCGTAGACCAGCGCGTCGCCCTGAGGCAGCGCGAAGCCGTCGCGCACCGCGCCCCCGCCGCGGGTCGCGAGCGGGCGTGGATCCATCCCCAGGGCCTCGACCACCTCGTGGAGGGTGAGCGACACGCCCTCCAACGGCGCGGGGATCCTGCGCCGCACATGGAGGTGCTCCCAACCCCGACCGGGTTCGTGTTGGGCCTTCACCGCGCGCACGGCCTCGGCCTCTTCACGCACCGCCTCGGCGAAGGCCGCGGAGACGAACTCGGTCTGACGCCAGTCGTCCTCGTGCAGGGCGATGGCGCCGTCGGGCACCGGGCCGTCGAGGGCGGGGGTCTGGTCTTCGAGGGTGGGCACCGAGAATCGCACCGCGCGGGGATCGGTCTCGACGACGCGGGCGAGCAGCAGGCGCACGCGCCCGGCCTCGGCGATGAGCGCGCGGGTGTGGGGGTCGGCGGCCACGACGCGGTACTGCGCCTCGCCGATCGTGAGGTGCGTCTCGACCCCTTCGAAGCGCTCAGGGAGCGCGTGGAGGGGCGTCTCGTCGGTGGCGAGGACCGCGCCGGACGCGGCGTCGATGAGCTCGAGGGTGACGTTCATCCCGCGACGATACCGCGGGACGGGGGGAGGAATCTCAGAACAGGTTGGTGAGCTCGGGGGCCGAGATCTTCTTCTGCTCGGCGATGCGCACGAGCGCGCGGAGGATGCGGCTCTTCTGCGGGCCGGTCACGGCGCCGCCCTTGACCGCCTTGGTCACGAGCGGGACCGTCACCGGGCGACCGGTGCGGGGCTTCAGGCCCTTGGCGGCCTTGGCAGAGTCGTCGTCCTTGCCGCGAGCCTGGCGCTTCGCGAGCTTGATGCGCCGATCCGCCGGGGTGAACTTCTCGATCTGCTCCGACGCGTACACCACGCGCACGGGGTCGATCTTGTTCTCCTTCAGGTAGCCGGCAAACTTGGAATCCGCGCTGTCGAGCAGCTTCGCGAGATCGCTCATCGGTCAGACATCCTCGTGTGTAACGATTAGGGGGGCGGTTTCTACCCCGATCCCGGGGCGCTTGCAACCGCCCGGGGGCTACTCCTCGTCGGAGGCCCGCAGGGCGGCGAGCACCGAGAGGTCTTCGAGGGTGGTGACGTCGCCCTTGGACTCGGCGCCCGACGCGACCTCTTTCAACAGCCGTCGCATGATCTTGCCCGAGCGGGTCTTGGGCAGCGCGTCGGCGAAGCGAATGGCGTCGGGGCGGGCGAAGCGGCCGATCTCGTTCGCAACGTGCTCCGCGAGGGCGCCGCGCAGGTCGCCGCTGGCGATGTGCCCCGGACGTAGGGTCACGAAGCACACGAGGGCCTGCCCCTTCACCTCATCGGGCCGCCCCACCACCGCGGCCTCGGCCACGGCCTTGTGCGACACCAGCGCGCTCTCGATCTCCGCGGTGCCGAGGCGGTGGCCCGACACGTTCACCACGTCGTCGACGCGGCCCATGAGCCAGAAGTATCCGTCCTGGTCGCGGCGGGCGCCGTCGCCGGTGAAGTACACGCCGGGGATGTCGGAGAAGTACTGCTTCTTGAAGCGCTCGTCGTCGCCGAAGATCGTGCGCAGCATCGAGGGCCACGGGCGCTTGATGACCAGAAAGCCGCCCTCGTTGTCGGCGCACGTGGAGCCATCTTTGCGCACGACCTGGGCTTCGATCCCGAAGAAGGGCAGGGTGGCGCTGCCGGGTTTGGTGGGCGTGGCGCCGGGCAGCGGCGCGATCATGATGGCGCCCGTCTCGGTCTGCCACCACGTGTCGACCACGGGGCAGCGCGCGTTGCCGATGACGCGCTGGTACCACATCCACGCCTCGGGGTTGATGGGCTCACCCACCGAGCCGAGGAGCCGCAGGGACGAGAGGTCGGCCTTCATCGGCCACTGCTCACCCCAGCGCATGAACGCGCGAATGGCCGTGGGGGCGGTGTAGAAGATCGTCACGCCCCAGCGCTCGCAGATCTGCCAGAGGCGCCCGGCGTCGGGGAAGTTGGGCGCGCCTTCGTACATCACCACGGTCGCGCCGTTGGAGAGCGGGCCGTAGACGATGTAGCTGTGCCCGGTGATCCAGCCGACGTCGGCGGTGCAGAAGTACGTGTCGTTCTCGTGGATGTCGAAGACGTATTTGGTCGTGAGGTAGGTCCCGACCATGTACCCGCCGGTGGTGTGCACCACGCCCTTGGGCTTGCCCGTGGTGCCCGAGGTGTAGAGGATGAACAGCGGGTGCTCGCTCTCCACGGGCAGCGGCGGGGCGTGGGCGGTGACGGCCTCGATGACCTCGTGCCAGAAGTGGTCGCGGCCGGGCTCCATGTTCACCCGCTCGCCCGTGCGGCGGAACACCACCGTGTGGCGCACCGAGGGGCAGTGCGCGATGGCCGCGTCGACGATGGCCTTGAGGCCCACCACGGTGCCGCGGCGCCACGCGCCGTCGCAGGTGACCACGAGCATGGCCTTGGCGTCGTTCACCCGGTCGCGCACGGCCTCGGCCGCGAAGCCGCCGAAGATCACCGTGTGCACCGCGCCGATGCGCGCGCACGCGAGCATCGCCACCGCGGCCTCGGGGACCATGCCCATGTAGATCGCCACGCGGTCGCCCGCGCGCACGCCGAGCTTGCGCAGCACGTTGGCGAAGCGGCAGACCTCGCGGTGGAGCTGGTGGTACGTGAGGATCCGCGTGTCGCCGTTCTCGCCCTCCCAGAGGATCGCGGCCTTGTTGCGCCGCAGGGAGGTGAGGTGCCGGTCGAGGCAGTTGTACGAGAGGTTCGTGGTGCCGCCGACGAACCAGCGCGCGCGGGGCGGGTCTTCTTCGAGCACGCGCTGCGGGGGCGCGAACCAGTGGAGCGCCTGTGCCATCTCGCCCCAGAAGCCCTCGGGGTCCTGAATGCTCTTCGCGTAGAGCTCCCGGTACTGCTCCATCGAGCGGATGTGGGCGTGCTCGGAGAACTCTTCGTCGGGCGGGAAGACCCGATGCTCCTTCAGCAGACTCTCGATGGACACGGTCATGGGCGCCTCCGTTGCGGGGCGCCGATGCTACGGGACGCGCGGGCATCGGGGGAACCCCGAAGGATCACCGGGACGTCGGGTTGTGGCACTGGCCCGCGGCGGTGTCGGGGCCCGTGATGAGGAACTGCACCCGGCGGTTGGCGCGACGGGCGTTGGGCGTGCGACCCGGCATCAGCGGGCAATCGGGGCCAAATCCGTGCGCCTCCAGGCGGGCCTCTTCGACGCCGTGGGCGATGAGGTAGCGGCGCACGGCGGCCGCGCGACGGAACGACAGGTCGCGGTTGTGCTCGGCGGCGCCGCGGTCATCGGTGTGACCCTGCACATCCACCGCGGTGAGGTTTGGCATGGCGCGCAGCAGCGAGACCACCGCGTCGAGCACGGCGAAGCTCCGCGGGCCCACGATCTCGTCGCGGTCGGTGCGGAAGTTCACCTGCTCCATGATGCGAATGTCGGTGCCCGAACGGACCACCAGGGAATCGGCGTCGGGACACCCGTCGTCGTCGTTGATCCCGTTGTAGGTCTCGGCCTGCGTGGGGCATTGGTCGGGTCCGTCGGGCGGATCGAGGACGCCGTCTTGATCCGCGTCGGCCGCGGGGCAGCCGCGGCGCGTGGGGCTCGGCCGCGGGCCCTGGTGCTCGTCGGGGCACGCGTCCTCGTCGTTGAAGACGTTGTCGGCGTCGCGGTCACCGCGGGGGCAGCCCGGTCGCGTGGGGTCGGGGTTGAGCCCCTGAGGCTCGTCGACGCATTGGTCCTGCGGGTCGAGCACGGTGTCATGGTCGCGGTCGGGCACCGGGCAACCCGGGCGCGCAGGGTCGGGGATGGCGCCCTGGGGCTCGTCGATGCACCGGTCGTCGGGGTCGAGCACCGTGTCGTGATCGCGGTCCCCCGCGGGGCATCCGGGGCGCGCGGGGTCGGGTGCAGGACCCTGCGGCGTGTCGGGGCACACGTCGGATCCGTCAGGCACACCATCACGGTCGCGGTCGAGCACCGGCGTCACCCGCGTCTGCGGCGCGTAGGCCACCGAGAACACCACCCGCCCGCGCGGAACCCCGGCCCCCTGGCCGATGCCCACGCCGCCGCCCGCGCCCACGAGCACCGCGTCGGCGATGAGGTAGTGCGCGCCCAGCATCGCCTCGCCGCCCCACTGACGGTCGGCGAAGAACGCGCTGCTGCCATCGGGGCGGTTGGCCACGGGGCTGAACACGTAGGCCTCGGGGCCCACGGTGAGACGTCCGTCGGCGAGCGCGAGCCCCAGCGCGGCGGTGAACCGCAGCTCATTGCCGATAACCACGCCCTGCGCGAAGGACGTGTCGCGCACCGCGAAGGCGCCCCCGAAGGACCACCGCAGCACACCCCCGCGGCCCGCGAGGGTCAGCCGCGGCTCCACGCGCGCGACGCCGTCGCCGGTGTTGTCGGCCCGCGAGCCCGTGGGGATCCACACGTGCGCGCCGAGGTGCAGCGAGAACGCGTCGCGGTCGGCGTGACCGAAGAGCCGCACGCGCAGCCCCGCGCGGAGGTCCCCCGGGGCGGGCGACGCGGCCGGTCCGTAGGAGCCCGCGCCGAGGGTCGTGCGCTCGCCGATCTGCACCAGCGAGATCGGCAGGGAGAGCGAGAGTCCCACCCGGTCGAGGAACGACGCCGCGAGGGTGACGTGTCCGGTGAACTGTCCCGACACGAGGGCCCGCGACGCGCCGCCGCCCGGGGGCTGCACCACCAGCGGGTTCACCGCGTGGTCGAACACCAATCCCCCCGCGAAATACCGCGTGGAAGAGTACCAGGGGTGCTCGGCGAGGAAGAACACGTCGCCCGCGGGCGTGGGCTCGAAGCGGCTGAGCGCGAAGCCATCCGCGGTCTGCGCGCGCGCTGCGCCGGGCGACAGCGAGAGCGCCGCGGAGACCATCGCGGCGACGCGGAGGGGACGGGTGAGATGGCGCGGCACGGAGGCAGACTCCCTCTGCGCGACGTCGGTGCTCGCCCGAGCGCTGCGCGCCCGAGACCGTAGCGAAGCCCGCGCGGCCCTCGCAACAGAACGACCGGCACGCCGCGGGCGCATTCTCCGGGTTTCGGGGTGACGCGCGCGCTGCGGTTCCGTTGCGTTCTCCGAGGCCGCGGGGACAATGTCGACGACGTCCCAACACCTCCCCGGGAGACACCTTCGTGATGCGACCTTTCCTTCGCGCGCTCGCGTGCGGCGCGCTGGCCTTCGGGCTCACCGGCACGGCGCACGCTGTCCCGCTGCTCAACGACATGGGCGGACCGGTGGGCTACGGCGCGGGCGTGCTCGCGGCGAACGACGACAGCTCCAGCGCGTCGATCCCCATCGCCGCGGCGTTCGGCAGCGGGGGCGTGAGCTTCTTCGGCACCAGCCAGACCGCGATGTTCGTGAACAACAACGGGAACATCACGTTCCGCGGCGCGGTGGGCACCTTCACCCCGACGGCCTTCCCCATCGCGTCGCAGCCCATGATCGCGGCGTGGTGGGGCGACGTCGACACGCGCGGCGCGGTCTCGACCCCCATGGGCGGCAACCTCGTCTATTGGGACGTGCGCCCCGGCCGCGTCACCATCACCTGGTACATGGTCGGCTATTACTCCAGCCGGGTCGACCGCCTGAACGACTTTCAGATCGTGCTCTACGACCGCAGCGCCGAGCGCGTCGCGGGCGACTTCGACGTCGAGTTTCGCTACAACCGCTGCACCTGGACCACGGGCGACGCCTCGGGCGGCGCGGGCGGCCTCGGCGGCACCCCCGCGCAGGCCGGCTTCGACGCGGGCAACTCCCGCGACTTCGTCACGCTCCCCGGCTCGCGCACCATGGACGTGCTGAACCTCTGCACGACCACCAACATCACCGGCGGCGCGCCCGGTCTGTGGCAGTACCAGATCCGCTCGGGCGGCGTCGCGCAGTGCGGCAACGGCGTGCGCGAGTCGGGCGAGGAGTGCGACGACCGCAACACCACGCCCGGCGACGGCTGCTCCGCCTCGTGCCGCACCGAGCGCATGAACGGCGCGACCTGCGAGGCCAGCGACCAGTGCCGCTCGGGCTTCTGCACCGACGGCGTCTGCTGCGGCTCGCGCTGCGACGGACAGTGCGAGCGCTGCAACGCCACCGGCACCCAGGGCACCTGCACCGCCGTCACCGGCGCCCCCGTGGGCGGCCGCACGGCCTGCATGGGCAGCGGCACCTGCGGCGGCACCTGCGACGGCACGGTGCGCGCCACGTGCACCTACCCCGGTTCGACGGTGAACTGCGGCCCGGGGGCCTGCGCGATGGGCACCGCCACCGCGCCGAGCGCCTGCAACGGCGCGGGCGCGTGCGCCACCGGTGCGACCTCGCCCTGCGCGCCGTACCTCTGTGCCGAGACCGCGTGTCGCACCGACTGCGTGGTCGACACCGACTGCACCGCGGGCAACTACTGCGACGCGATGCAGCGCTGCGTGCCGCGGCAGATGCCCGGCGCCACCTGCACGCGCGGGGGCGCCTGCGTGGGCGGCAACTGCGTCGACGGCGTGTGCTGCAACACCGCGTGCGAAGGCCAGTGCGAGGCCTGCAACCTCGAGGGCAGCGTCGGCACCTGCGCCGCGGTCATGGGCACCCCCCGCGGCGCGCGCGCGGCCTGCGCCGGTGCGGGCACCTCCTGCGGCGGCACCTGCGACGGGACGACCCGCGCGACCTGCACCTACCCCGGCATGAGCACGCAGTGCCGCGCGGCCGCGTGCGCCGACGGATCCGCGACCCTGGCCGCGACCTGCAACGGCGCGGGCGCGTGTCCCATGCCCAGCAACACCCCCTGCGCGCCCTATGTGTGCGGCGCGACGTCCTGCCTTACGGCGTGCACCGCGAACGAGCAGTGCGCCATGGGCAGCGCGTGCATCAACGGCACCTGCCAGGGGCGGCGCCCCAACGGCGGCATGTGCGGCACCGCCAACGAGTGCGAGTCGGGACAGTGCGTCGACGGCGTCTGCTGCAACACGGCCTGCAATGGGCAGTGTGAGGCGTGTGACGCGACGGGCGCCCTCGGCACCTGCACCGCGGTGAGCGGCGCGCCCCGCGGGATGCGCACCGCGTGTGCGGGCACGGGCACCTGCGGCGGCACCTGCGACGGCACCAACCGCGCGGCGTGCGCCTACCCCGGGATGACCACGTCGTGCGGCGCCCCGACCTGCACCGACCGCGTCGCGCGCACCTCGGCCTGCGACGGCGCGGGCGCGTGCGGCACAGGGAGCTCCACCCCCTGCGTGCCCTACCGATGCGGCGCGACGGCGTGCAACACGACCTGCGCGACGAACAACGACTGCGCCGACGGCTTCGTGTGCCGCGGGTCGGTCTGTGAGACGGCCCCTCCCGACGCGGGGGTGGTGGTCGACGCGGGTGCTGCGCAAGACGCGGGCATCGACGCGGGCACCGCCACCGACGCGGGCATGAAGGGCCGGGACGCGGGCACAACCATGGACGCGGGCGCGCCCTTCACGGGTGTGCTCCGCGGCGACGGTTGCGTGTGCGCCACCCCCGGCGCGACGGGTCGGTCCAACGGGCGCGGCCCTGCGGCCCTCGCGCTCCTCGCGGGCCTCGCGCTGCTGCGCGTGCGCCGTCGTCGCTGATCCCCACACAGAACTGGAGCTCACCGCCGGGCGACGCTAGGTTGCGCGACGGTGAGCGTCTCTGCGGCCATCGAGAAGGCGAAGAAGGGCGAGGTGCAGCCCGTGTACCTCGTCGGCGGCGAGGAGCGCTGGTACGTCGCGAAGCTCTGCGACGCCGTGCGCGTGGCCACCGTGGGCAACGGTCCGCGCGGCTTCGCCGAGGACCTCTTCGACGGCCGCGGCACCACCGCGAACACCGTGATCACCGCGTGCCGCACGCTGCCGATGATGGCGAAGCGACGGCTGGTCACGGTGCGCAGCGTGGAGCAGATGCGCAGCGAGGAGCAGGAGGCGCTGGTCCCCTACCTCGCGAAGCCCGAGCCCACCGCGGTGCTGCTGCTGGTGGCGACGGAGCTCGACAAGCGCCGCAAGCTCGCGCTCGAGGCGAAGAAGCTCGGGTGCCTCTACGAGGCCGAGCACCCCAACGAGGCCGAGGCCGCGAAGTGGATCTCCCGCGAGGCCACGGCCCGCGGCGTGACCCTCGAGCCCGGCGCGGTGGAGTCGCTCACCCTCGCGCTGGGCGGTGACCTCGGGCAGCTCGCCGACGCCATCGAGCGCCTCGCGCTCTACACCAACAACGGCAACGTCTCGGCGAAGACCGTGGACCTCCTGGTCACCCCCACGAAGGAGGCCCCGGCGTTCGACCTCGGCCTCGCCGTGGCGCGACGACGTCGCAGCGAGGCCCTGGCCCTCACCGTGCGATTGCTGAACGAGGGGCAGGACGCGCTCCAGGTGCTCGGCCTGCTCTCGTGGCAGATGTCGGCGCTGGCGCGGGCGAAGGAGCTGTCGGTGCGTCCGCGCGAGGGGGTGTCCCCCGCGGCGGTGTTGAAGCTGCGCCCCGACCGCGTGGCGCAGACGATGGAGCTGGGGTCGAAGTGGTCCGGCGCGCAGCTGCAGCGCGCGTTTCGCTTGATGGAGGCCGCCGACCTCGCGCTCAAGGGCGGGCGTAAGCTGGTCACCGCGTCGCGGGGCGCGGTGCTCGTGGAGCTGGTGCTCGCGCTGTGCGGCGCGCCGGGGCTGGGCGAGCCCGCGGGGTGACAGGGCGCGCGTGGTACGGTGCAGCGTCATGCGCCCCGTGTTCGCCGACCCGAAGACCGACTTTGTCTTCAAGCGACTGTTCGGCAGCGAGGCGCACAAGGACCTCACCATCGCGCTGCTGAACACCCTGCTCGCGCTGGAGGGTGACCGGCGCATCGCGACCGTGACCTTTCTGCGCGAGGAGGAGCGCCCGCGCGTGCCGGAGATGAAGCTCTCCATCGTGGACGTGAAGTGCCAGGACCACCGCGGCACCCGCTACGTGGTGGAGATGCAGGTGCTCAACGTCGAGGGCTTCGAGAAGCGCGTGGTCTACAACGCCTCCAAGGCCTACGTGAACCAGCTCGGCGTCGGCCAGGAGTACCCCGCGCTCGATGACGTCGTCGCGGTCTCCATCTGCGACTTCGTGCTCTGGCCCGACGCGCCCGGGGAGGCTCCGGTGCCGTTGGTCTCGCGCTGGCGCATGCAGGAGCGCGCGCATGGGCGCGTGGGGCTCACGCAGGTGCAGTACGTCTTCGTCGAGCTCCCGAAGTTCGCGCGGGATCAGGTGCCCACGAGCGTCGTCGAGGAGTGGGCCTACGTCTTTCGCAACGCCGAGGGACTGCGCGCGGTGCCCGACCTGCTCCACGCCGACGAGACGCGACGCGCGCTGGAGGCTGCCCGCACCGCGGCCTTCAACGAGGCCGACTGGGACGCCTACGACCGCGCCCGCATCGCCGAGCAGGACTCCCGCGGCGCCCTCGCCCTCGCGCTCCATCAGGGCCGCGCGGAGGGTCGCGCCGAGGGTCGCGCCGAAGGGGCCGCGCGCATGTTGTTGCTCGTGCTCCGTGGTCGGGGACTCGCGGTCTCGACGACGCACGAAGCGCAGATCCTCGCGACGCGGGACCTCGCGCGGCTGGAGGCATGGACGCAGCGCGCGCTCACCGCGTCCACCACCGACGACGCCCTCGCCGACTGACCGCGCCTCAGTTCGCGGGGGGCGCGGGCGGGGGCGCGTCCCAGGTGAGGACCACCTTGCCGAAGGTGTCGTTGCGCTCCATGCGCGTGTGCGCCTCGACGATCTGCGACATCGGCAGCACCGCGTCGACCACGGGCCGCAGGGATCCATCGACGAAGCGCGGGAGCAGCCCGAGGGTGAACCTCTGCGCGAGCGCGATCTTCTCCTCCAACGGCCGCGCCCGGAGCACCGTGCCGATGAGGGTGATGCGCGAGCGCAGCAGCAGCGCGAGGGGGAGATCACACTGCACCCCGCCCACCGTGCCGATGGCGACGATGCGTCCCCGCAGCGCCATCGCCCGCACCGACTCGGCGATGTAAGGACCGCCCACGCCGTCGAGGCACAGCGACGCGCCGCGGCCCTCGGTGCGGAGGCG
>JBILLI010000958.1:0-2730 GCA_044376155.1 Polyangiales bacterium | reverse complement strand
GTCCATGCGCAGGCGGTAGTACTGCCGTCGTTGCACGCGCTGAACGCTGCCGTCGAGGAGCACCCGCATCACGCGCGCGGAGGGATCGAGGGCGCGCACCGTGGCGTGGGCGGCGTAGATGCCCTCGTCCACCGAGGCCTCGACCATGACGGGCTGTCCCACCTCGGGGAGCTCCCCCAGGGGCTCGGAGAGGGTGACCACCAGGTCGTCGGCGTCCTGACGGTCTTCCGTGGGGAGCGCGAGGCCGGGGGTGCGCGTGGCCTCGCCGTCCCAGTTCGTCCAGTAGATGTCGAGGCGCGCGGTGCGCCCTTCGGACACGATGGGGTTCATGCGCGGTCGCGATTTCAATGAACGTGCCTGCGCCCGGTACGGCCATTGCTGACCGGTTTCGCATCATGCGCATTGAAGCCAACGAGCAGGTGATGGAGGCCCAGCGCGCGGCGCACGGGCGTCGGGTCGAAATCGAGCCCCGGGTGGTGACCGCCGAGCGCACGCCGGTGAGCCGCGAGCAGATCCGCGCGAGCCTCGCCCGCGCCTGGGAGCGCACCCGCGGCACCCCCGCGCCCGAGCGCGCCCTCGACGTGCTCACGGCCCACGCGTCGCTCGAGACGGGCCGCGGGTCGCGCATGTACAACTTCAATTTCGGCGGGATCAAGGGCACGTCCCCCGCGGGGCTCACCGCGGGCGCGATGACCCACGAGGTCATCGACGGGCAGCGCACGCAGGTGCGGGCCTTCTTTCGCGCGTACCGCACGCTCGATGAAGGCGCCGAGGACTACCTCGGGCTCCTCGAGCGCCGCTACGGCACCGCCCTCGACGCCGCCGCCGCGGGCGACCCCGACCGCTTCGCCCACGCGCTGAAATCCCGCGGGTATTTCACGGGCGACGAGACCGACTACGCCAACACCCTGCGCGGGCTCCTCGGGATGCCCCCGGGACAGCGCCCCGCCGCCGGCCCGATGCCCGACGAGCTCGACCCCTCGCGCTTCAGCACCAGCGTCGAACTCGCCCGCGTGCTCGACGCCGTGTCCCGCTCGGCCGCGCGCATCGCCGCGCCCGAAGACGCCGAGATCTGACCTACCCCTCCGACGGCCCTCTGACAACGTCGTCAAGAATCTGGCGATGTAGGTTCAAGGGCGTGACGGTCGGACCGTTCGAGATGGCTGAACCTGGACGACGGCGGGTGCGCAATGCCCCCGCACCGCCGCGTTCCACAACACCTCCGGTAACGGAAGGAGACCAGCCATGCCGCTCTACATCCAGACCAACGTCGCCTCGTCCGTCGCTCAGAACAGCCTCGCCCGCACGCAGAACATGCTCTCGTCGAACTTCTCGAAGCTCTCCTCGGGCTTTCGCATCAACAGCGCCGCGGACGACGCCGCGGGCCTCGGCATCGCGAAGAGCTTCGAGTCGCAGGTGCGCTCGCTCTCCGTGGCCGAGCGCAACGCCAACGACGGCATCTCCATGGCGCAGACCGCCGACGGCGCGGCCGAGCAGCAGCAGAACATCCTGGTGCGCATGCGGGAGCTCGCGGTGCAGGGCTCCAACGGCACCCTGAGCTCGAACGACTCGGACAACCTCAACACCGAGTTCCAGGCGCTCGTGTCGGAGCTGGACCGGATCGCCAACGTGACCTCGTTCAACGGCACCAACCTGCTCGGCACCAGCGCCACGGTGACCTTCCAGGTCGGCATCAACAACACCGCCGACAACCGCATCTCGCTCCAGGTGGGCAGCGCGAACACCACCAACCTCGGCATCTCGGGCGCGTCGCTGTCGACCGTCGGCAACTCGCAGACAGCCATCGGCACGCTCGACACGGCGATCCAGCGCCTCTCGCAGGTGCGGGCCCGCTTCGGCACGGCGATCAACCGCCTGCAGAGCACGGTGTCGAACCTCCAGACCCTGAACACCAACACCGCCGCGTCGCTCAGCCGCATCCGCGACGTGGACATCGCCTCGGAGACCAGCGCCCTGGCCCGCAACCAGGTGCTCTCGCAGGCCGGCGCCTCGGTGCTCTCGCAGGCCAACCAGGCCCCGCAGCTCGCCCTCTCCCTCCTCCGCGGCTGATCCCTCCGCTCCCTCATCGCCCAGGCGCCCTCGAAGTCTCCCCGCTCCCCGCGGTGGTGACCTCGAGCGGCGCCTTGTCGCGTTGGGGCCAACGCCGCGTCTGCCAACGCGGTGACACTTTTGGCTTCAGGGAGGTTCCAGGGTGCCGATGAGAAAGACAGAAGGTTGACGCCGCAACGTGCGGCGCAGGGGACGGTGAAGACCGTCCCCACACCAGAAGGAGAAAGGGACTCCCATGCCGCTGTACATCCAGACGAACGTTGCCTCGTCCGTCGCTCAGAACAGCCTCGCCCGCACGCAGAGCGCGCTCGCGCAGAACTTCTCGAAGCTCTCGTCGGGCTTTCGTATCAACAGCGCCTCAGACGACGCCGCGGGTCTGGGCATCGCGAAGAGCTTCGAGTCCCAGGTGCGGAGCTTCGCGGTGGCCGAGCGCAACGCCAACGACGGCATCTCCATGGCGCAGACGGCCGACGGCGCCGCCGAGCAGATCTCGTCGATCATGATCCGCATGCGCGAGCTCGCGGTGCAGGGCGCCAACGGCACCCTGAGCTCCAACGACTCGCAGAACCTCGACACGGAGTTCCAGGCGCTCACCAGTGAGATCGGGCGCATCGGCAACGTGACCACCTACAACGGCACGAACCTCCTCGGCACGGCCGC
>JBILLI010000226.1:0-10386 GCA_044376155.1 Polyangiales bacterium | reverse complement strand
GATGTGGTCGAGGGGGATGTTCATGTCCACCGCGATCCCTTCGATGCTCTGACCGGGCGCGCCGAGCACCCCGCGCGCGACGCCCATTACGTAGGGCTGAAACCGTCGCGTGGTGGTGTTCTCGATGCCCGCCAGCGCATACACCGCCAACGCCGCCGGCCGCGCCTGAAACTGGAAGGGGTATCCCCGTCCGCCGTAGCCCTCGCGGATCGTCTCGGTCACCGTCGCCTGGAACTGCGCTGCGACCATCGCCGCGGGGTCGTCGGTGAAGATGTCCGGGCGGGTGGCGTACACGAAGGCCACGCGGCGCTCGCCCATGCGCGGCTGCGGCACGTTGCTCCAGGGGTTCGGCGCGAACTCGTTGGAGCCCTCCCACACCAGCTCGCCGAAGAGCCGCGCCGCGAGCAGCGGACGCTGAGGCATGCCGCCGCCCATGCCCATGCCGCACTCGGGCAGCATCAGCGGGCGGAGGTAGACCGTCGCCGCGCGGGCGTTGAGCGACTGGATCGTCGAGGTCGTGAAGCAGTTCTTGCTCGCCGTCACCGTGGTGGGCGGCGTGAGGCCGGTGGGCGCGAGGGTCACCTGCCCGCGGGTGTTCGTGCGTCCGGCCCACGGCGGCACCGCGCCGGGATCCGTGCCCAGGAACACGTGCGCCTCGGGCACCGCGTCGCCCGTCATGGCGTTGAGCACCGTGACCGTCAGCGAGCCGTTCAGCGTGCCGCCCCCGAGGCCGCCGCCGACGTCATCGGTCGTGTCGGAGTACACGTACGCCTCGCGCAGGGTCACGGGCTCACCCGCGCCCATCACCGTCACGTCCACACGGCCATCGGGGTGCGCGGGCGTGAGGCACGACAGGAGTTCGCGCGAGGTGACCCGAAGCATCGTGCAGGGCAGCCCGTCGAAGAGCACCTGCATGCCGTCGGCGAAGTTGGTCCCCGAGCCATGCACCGACACCCGCGCGCCGCCCGTCGTCGGGCCCTGCTGGGGATCGAGGTAGACCGCGTCGTAGGTGTATCCCCCGGCGAGGGTGCCGCGGCGGCCTTGCTCCTCGACCACCACATCGACCAGGCCCGGACGCCCCGCGGGGGTGAGCACCACGATGCGGTTGCGGTCGACGAAGCGGGTGTACCGCGGCTGCACCATCGCGTCGCCGAAGCGCACGAGGGTGCTCTCGCTGAAGTTCGTGCCGCGGAGGGTGACCTCGGTGCCGCCCAGGAACGACCCGTGCGACGGAACCACCGCGATGAGCGATGGGGGCGCGGGCGGTCTCGCGTCAGGGCCGGTGTCGGTGACGGGGCGCGGCGCGTCGGCGCTCGCGTCCATGCCAGAGCCCTGAAATGCCCCCGATTCGGTGGAGCAACCGAGCGCCAGGGTGAGCAGCGCGAAGGCGCGCGCGCAGCGAAGGACGAAGGACATCGAAGGACCTCTCCGCGGCGCCGCCGCGCCGACCAGGACCCAGAGTATCTCGGACGGAGCTTGTCGGTGGCAACCGCCGCCCCGCGCTTCGTCACGCCTCGGGGGCCGCGACCTCGCGCACGGTCACCTCGACCACGGCGCGGTTCGCGTCGAGAAAGGTCCGATAGGCCGCGTAGGCGCTGAATTGCACGGTGATCCGCGGGCCGTTGCGCGCCACCACCACGCTCCGTTCGCCCGCGTGCGCGTGCGCCGCGCAGAGCGGAACCGCCCCGTCGGAGGTCGGGCTCCGCGGGTCGAGCAGGAGGCCCACCTCCCGGTCGAGCAGCGCCAGCCCGACGCTACGCGCCTCGCCGCACACCACACACTGCGCGCCCCAGTCGAGCTCCGCCCGCCGCGCCGCCGGCAGTGACACGGCGTAGCTCGGGAGCTCACCCTCGCGCCCGAAGGGCACCTCGCGCACCGCGCCGCGGGTCACGTCGACGTAAATCCCGCAGGCGTCGCAGCGGTGGTCGAGCGCGCCGCGGGCGATGACCGGCTCGTCGGGACCCACGAAGACCGCGCCGCCCAGGGTCGCGCCGCACCCGGGGCAGGGGGCGACGAAGCGGTGACGTGCCGCCGCCAGGGTCGTCGCGCCCGGGATCGCCACCAGCGCGGCGAGGGCCCAGGCCCAGCCGCCCACCATCACCCCGAGGGTCGCGCCCATCCCGAGGAGCGCGGTGCCCAGCGCGGCACGCCGCAGCGCGAGGCCGTGGGAGGGGCGCACGTGGGTGAGCTCTGCGGTGCGTCGACCGGCGCGGAGTGCCATCGCGAGGGGCGTGGTAGCACGGCTGGAAAGCCCCGCGTGGTTGCGGTACCACCTTGCGCCCCAATCCAACCGGAGACCGACGCGATGGCTGTGAAGAGTGTGACGACGGCGACCTTTCGCCAGGAGGTGATGGAGAGCGAGCTCCCGGTGCTGGTCGACCTCTGGGCCGAGTGGTGCGCCCCCTGCCGGCAGCTCTCGCCGCGGGTCGAGGAGGTCGCGCGGGAGATGGAGGGGCGCATCAAGGTGGTGAAGGTCAACGTCGACCAGAACCCCGAGCTCGCGCAGGCCTTCAACGCCCGCAACATCCCGATGCTCGTGGTGATCGTGAATGGCCGCCCCGCGAAGAGCGCCCAGGGCGCGCTCTCGAAGAAGGAGATCCTCGACCTCGTGGAGCCCTTCCTCCCCGTGAACGAAGACGAGGTCCCCGCCAAGGACCTCCCCGCGCTGATGAAAGCCCGCCGGGTCACCGTGGTCGACGTGCGCGACGCGGCCGTCTTCAACCGCGCGCACATCCCCGGCGCGTGGAGCCTCCCCGCGGCGACGATCACCGACGCCGTCCCCACCCTCGCGCGGGAGCGCCGGGCCGTGGTGCTCTACGACCGTGCGGGCGGCGACGACTGCAAGAAGGCGATGGAGGCCCTTGTGGCGCAGGGGCTCCCGTCGGCCTACCTCAAGGGCGGCTTCCTCGCCTGGGAGGCCGAGGGCTTCGAGGTCGAGCGCCCCGACTGACCCCCCAGAAACGCGAACGCCCCGGTGGGCCGTGAGGCCTCCGGGGCGGTCGTGGATGACGCGGGCTGTAAGCCGAGTTCTGTACCGCCGCGGCGTTGCCGTCGCGGCGGCGGCGATCATTCATCTAGGGCCACGGTCGCCCGTGGGCCTCATCAGCGACATACCCGGAAGCCTCGGCCGGACACAGCCTTTCGCGGTCGCCCGCGGCGCCTCCCTATTGCGTCTTGCTCCAGGTGGGGTTTGCCATGCCGACGGTGTCACCACCGTCGCGGTGAGCTCTTACCTCACCGTTTCACCCTTACCGCGGGTGTCTCTCGACGGCCGCGGCGGTCTCTCTCTGTTGCACTTTCCTCGGGCTTTCACCCACAGGCCGTTAGCCTGCACCCTGTCCTTCGGAGCTCGGACTTTCCTCCCGCACCGCCTCTCGACGGCGCCAGCGAGCGCCCGCACCACGTCATCGCGCGCACTTTCAGCACGCGGGAGACGCCGACGCAAGCGCCGCGTGGCGCACAATCGTGCACGGGGGAGGGTTGGTCACCCAAGGGATCGGGGCTACGCTCCCACTCACCCGCCATGACCAACGCCGCCACGGTCCCGGTCCCCACAGTCTCGACCCGGGGGGTCTCCCTCGCGTCGCGCGCGCTCTTCGCGTACCTCGGCGCGCTGCTCGGCCCGCTGATGGCCGTGCACCTCTTCGGCCGCGGCGCGCCCCCCGCCGCCCTCGCGCTCGGCGCGGGCGTCGGCGCCATCGCTGGGGGGCTGGTGTCGCGTCTGGTCTCCCGGCCCGCGCGTTCGCGCATCCTCGCGGCCGCGCGGGTGCTCTTCGCGTGCCTCGCCGTCGGCAGCGTCGCGGGCATGCTCTCGGGCGTGGCGTGGCTCACCGTCATCGACGTGCACCCCTCGGTGCGTGACCCGATCCCCGTGGGGCTGCTCTTCGGCGGCATCTTCGGGCTCGAAGCCGGCGCGTGGTTCGCGCTGCCCTTCGCGCTCTGGGCGTCTCGCGCCCGCGCCGCCCTCGACGGGCCCAGCGCGGTGCGCGCGCACCGCATGACCATCGACGCGGGCGTGCTGCTCACCGCGGGCGGCGCCGCCGCCGTGCTGCTCCACCGCCACGAGGCGCTCGTGGCCCTCGGCGCGGGCACCGCCCTCGCGGGCACCCTCCTCGTGCTCGCGGGCGTGCTGCGCACCGTGCGGCTCACGCGCCTCGTCGACGCCGCGGAGCAAGGCTCGCTGAGCGTCGCGGCCCGGGCAGAGACCTCCACCGCGCCCGCCCTCGTGACCCTCGCGCCGCTCAACGCAGTGCTCGTCGCGCCCGTCGACACCACCGGCGGCGCGTCGCCCTTCCGCGCCAACGACCCCGTGCGCGAGGTCGCCGCGGTGCCCGCCGACCTCGCCGAGGTTCGCCGCGCCCTCGGCCGCGCGGTGGCCTACGGGCTCCTCGCCCTGGCCTTCACGGGCCTCTTCGACGCGAGCCTCGTGGTGCGCGCGCTGCGCTGCGACGGCGGCTGCCCGAGCAGCGCCGCCCCCTGCGGCGGCTGCGACCACTGACCCGCCCCTTCACCCCCGTTGGCCCCGCGCAACCCCCTGCACGCGCTGCGAGACGCCGCCCTGGCGGGCCTCGCGCCGCCGCCCGTCGTCACGCCCCGCGTGAAGCGCGCGCGCGGCGCGACCATGCCCGCGATCCCCGACGAGGCGACGCGGCCCGCGCGCGAGGAGCTGCCCCTCGCGATGCGCGACGATGTCGCGAGGCTCTGGCGGCGCACGACGCACGCCTGGGTGCCCTCGCTGGGGACGCTCGCGGCCGCGGGCGTGGTGGCCGTGGAGGTGGTCGACGGCGTGGTGAAGGTCACCCTGCGCAACGCCGTGCACGTCGCGCGGGGGATGCCGCCGCGGTGGGTGCCTGTGCTGATTGCAGCGCTCACCGGCCGTGAGCTGCCCGCCGTGCGCCGTTGCCTCGCCGAGGGCGTTCAGAGATTCACCCCGGAGGACCCGTGTCAGACCCCGTGATCGCCGCCGTCGTGCAGATGACCTCAGGCCCCGACGTGCGGGAGAACCTCGCGCGGGCCAGCGCCCTCGTGCGCAAGGCCGCCTCGCGCGGCGCGCGCCTCATCGTGCTGCCCGAGAACGTCGCGTACTTCGGCGACGAGGCGGGCAAACACGGCATCGCGGAGCGCTTCAACCCCGACGAGCTCCCCGCGGGGATCATCGGGCTCACGGCCTGCGCCCTCGCCCGCGAGACCCGCGCGACGCTGGTGTGGGGGGGCGTCCCCGAGCAGACCGGCGCGCCGTCGATGCGCACGCACAACACCGCGGTGGTGATCTCGCCCGCGGGTGACATCGCCGCGCGCTACCGCAAGGTGCACCTCTTCGACGTCGACCTCCCCGACGGGTCGGTCTACCGCGAGTCGAACGCAGTGGCGCCGGGGCGCGAAGTGGTGGTCACCGAGACCCCCGCGGGCGTGCTCGGTCTCTCGGTCTGCTACGACGTGCGCTTCCCGGAGCTCTACCGCGCACTCGCGCGTCAGGGCGCCACGATCCTCGCCGTGCCCGCGGCCTTCACCGTGCCCACGGGGCGGGACCACTGGCACCTGCTGCTCCGCGCCCGCGCGGTGGAGACGCAGTGCTTCGTGCTCGCGGCGGCGCAGTGGGGCACGCACCCCAACGGGCGGCAGACCTACGGTCACGCGCTCATCGTCGACCCGTGGGGCACGGTGCTCGCGGAGTGCCATGACGGTGAGGGCGTCGCCCTCGCGGAGATCGACCCCGCGCGCGTGACGTCCGTGCGCGCGGCGCTGCCCTGTCACGCCCACCACGTGCTCGACGCGAAGGAGCTCGGAGACTGATGCAACGCTGGGAGATCACCTCGTTCGGAACACTCGGGCTCGCCGATGCGCCTTCAGAACCGCTGCGCCCGGGGGAGGTGCGGGTTCGCACGCGGGCGGTGTCGCTGAACTACCGCGACGTGATGCTGCTCGACGGGCGCTACAACCCGCGGCTGCCGCTGCCCGCGGTGCCCTGCTCGGACGTGTGCGGCGAGGTCATCGAGGCCGCGCCCGACGTGACCCGGGTGAAGGTCGGTGACCGGGTCATCGGGAGCTTCGTGCAGGGGTGGGTCTCGGGGCGGCTCACCCGCGCGCACCAGGCCACCGCCCTCGCCATGCCGCTGCCCGGGGTGCTCGCCACGGAGCGGGTCTTTCCGCAGGAGGGCCTGGTGATCCCGCCGGCGTTCCTCGACGATGCGGCGTGTGCGACGTTGCCCTGCGCGGCCCTCACTGCGTGGCGCGCGCTGGTGGACCTCGGGCGTCTCCAGGCTGGCGAAACGGTGCTCGTGCAGGGCGCGGGGGGCGTGTCGGTGTTCGCGCTCTTGATCGCGAAGTCGTTGGGCGCCAGGGTCTTCGCGACGACCTCACGCGCCGAGCGGGCCGACCGGCTGCGCGCGCTGGGCGCCGAGCACGTGGTGAACTACCGCGAGGACCCGCAGTGGGGACGTACGATCAAGAAGCTCACCGACGGCGTCGACCACGTCGTCGAGGTGGGCGGCGCGGGCACGCTCACGCAGTCGTTGGTGGCCGTAGCGCCGGGCGGGTGTGTGCACGTCATCGGGGTGCTGGGCGGGGTCTCCGAGCCGCTGAACGTGCTGCCGCTCCTGATGAACGAGGTGCGCATGCAGGGGGTGTTCGTCGGTCCGCGCGAGAGCCTGGAGGCGATGTGCGGACACATCGAGGCGCACGGGATTCGCCCGGTCCTCGACGCGCGCTACGCGTTCAGTGACGCGCCCGCGGCCTTCGCGCGCATGGCGAGCGGGGATCAGTTCGGCAAGGTGGTCATCACGGGCGAGTGAGCGCCGGGGGTCACACGGAGCGGAGCACGCGCAGCCGGGCGCTGAGCTCAAGACACGCGAGGTGGCCGCTCTCTTCGCCGATGTAGAGCGCGCCCGCGTCGTCGACGCGCACGAGGTCGGGCACCAGGGTGCTGGCGCTGAGGTCGGTGAGCGACACTCCATCCCGCGGGCGCAGCACCTGCAGCGGCGACTGCGGGAGGAACACCGCGCCGAGGCGCACCACGGGGTCCAGCCGTCGGGGCACGTCTTCGGCGCGCGACGCGCGGCCCGACCAGCTCCACGCGACCTCGCCGGTCTCGGCGTCGAGGGCCACCGCGCGGCCCGTCGGGAGGTTCACCACGAAGCGCCCCTCGGCGGCCACCAGCGCGGGGCGTGATGCGCCCGACGACACCGCGTCCACCGAGGTGCGGAACACCTCGGAACCATCGATGAGCGAGAAGCCCACCACCACGACCCCCTCCTCGCGGCTGGCGCAGGGGATCGCCACCACGTCGCCGCACGCCACCGGCGGCGCCACCGCCGGGAGACCCGCGCGGAGCTCATGCTGCAGCGCGCCCGTGAGGCCGCCGAGCACGTGGGCCACAGCGGGTCCGCGGCCGGGCTCACCCGCGAGGGCGATGACCGTCTCGCCGTGCACCAGTGGCGCGACGCTGTAGGGCACGCCGTCGCCGTGGCGCCAGACCACCTCGCCCGAGGTGAGGTCCACCGCGGTGACCACCGAGTCGCCGCTCACGGCGAGCACCAGGCGACCCACGCGGCGCAGGCGAAACGAGCCGCTGTGGCGCGCGGTGAGGGTCCAGCGGGCCTCGCCGGTGCGGAGGTCCACCGCCACGAGACGTCGCTCTGACTCGGTGAGCAGCGCGACCCGCGCGACCCCCGGCTGCGCGATCACCACGGGCGGGGAGGCCGGTCCCACGCGCGGCACGATGCGGGTGTTCCAGAGCACCTCGCCCGAGGCCGCGCACCGGAGCTCCACGTCTCCGCGCGTGGTCACCCGCAGCACGTCGTCGCCCGCGGCGAGCGTCGCGGCGCGGGAGGTCGGCGCGGTCCACGCGACCTCGCCGCTCGTGCGGTCGATGGCCGAGAGCTCGCGCGCGCCGGGCACGATCACCCGCTCGCCGACGATGAACACCCCTGCGAGGTCGATGCCCTCGACCTCCGCGCGCCAGCGCTCGGTGTAGCGCACGCGGGCGGCGGCGCCGAGGTCCAGCGCCGGCTCCGGGGTGGGGGCGGTCACGGCGCGGTAGCGCGCGGGGTCGACGTTGACCTTCGTGTCGACGCGGTCGAGGTCGCGCAGCCAGCGGCGCAGGGCCCGGGCCTCGGTGCGCAGCGCGCGCAGCCGGAGGTTCTTCGCGAGACCGCGGTCGCAGCGAACGGCCGCGGCGGTGAGCGCGAGCGCGCCCTCGGCCACGGGCGAGACGAACGCGCGGGCGTCCAGCGCGGGGATCGTCACGCCGCCTTCGCCCGACCGCGCGATGCTCAGCGCGAGGCTCTCGTCGGCCGCGAGCTTGAGGCCGATGACCGCCGCGCCGACCTGCGCGCGAACGCTCATCGCGCGGTGCGCCGCGCGGGCGTCGAGCAACGGGCGGCACAGCGCGACGAGGCGCTCCAGCTGCAAGAAGACGAAGCCCGCGCCGAGCTCCAGGCGCTGACCGCGGACCTCCAGGGCGAGGCGGCCGCGGGCGAGGAGGGCGTGGAGGTCGGCCTGCGCGGGCTCGCTGCGGCCGGTGGCGCGGTTCTGCAGCACGGCGCTCAGCGAGAGCGCCACGATGGAGGCCGCGCCGCTGCCGTCGGCGGCCATGCGCGGGCGGCTGCGCCACCGCACCATCGTCGAGGCCCCGCGGTCGGCGGGGATCACCCGTCCGCGAGAGGCCGCGGCGAGGCGCTGGAGCTGCGCGTCGAGCTCCTCGCGCTGCGGGTCGTGCGACGACAGCGACAGCGCGGCCGCGGCGTCGCGGAGCTGGGCGTAGAGCTCGGAGACGGGCACGGCCTCGTCGAGCACGCGCACCTCGGGCAGCGCGCCGGTGCGGTAGAGGCTGAGCTCCACACAGTCGTCGCCCGCCACGACGCACAGCTCCCATGGGGCGTCGTAGAGGGGCACCAGGGCCTTCGGGCACGCGCCTTCGGCGACGGAGGTCACCGCGGCGCAGAGGTCCCGCAGCGTCGAGGCGACGTGCGCGCCGGTGGCTGCGGACTCCAGGCGCTCGCGGCCCAGGGTGAGGTCCAGCGTCGCGTCAGAGGTCGCGCGGAGCGCCGCCGTGGCGCCCTGCGCGATGCGGCGGGGCGACGAGGAGACGACATGAGTCTGCAGAACGAACGTGGGCATTCGTGCGTGGACGTCGGGCGTGGTTCCGCGGTCTGCGAGGTCCGAAGGGTCTCCGGGAGCGGTGTCTCCCTGGGACCGAGGCGGTGGCCCTCGCTCCGCTGCGCGACGTGGATGGATCGTAGGAGTACCGCCGGGGGAGGGGAACTTTTCCGCCGCGCGGTCACCCCGACGGCGGCCTCGAAGCCTGGAGTTCCAGCGATGCCCTCGGATCCGTCGCGGAGCTCTCGACCCACGCCCACCGCCGCCGTCGCCACGGCGGTGTGTTGACAAACGCGCGCAGCGCAAGGGGCGCGACCAGCGGGATCAACGCGAGGTGATACCGGTCCCCGCCGAAGAACAGCGCGTGCGTGAGGGTCACCAGACTGAGCACCGCGAGGGCCATTCTCCCTGCGCGTCCGAGGGGGGCACGCGGGTGCGTGGGCAGCAGTGACACCAGCGCGAGCGCGAGCAGCACCCCCCACGCCGCCGTGAGCCCTGCGCGCAGACGGTCCTCGCCCCGCGCGCTGAGCAGGTCGGGTCGCGCCGCGCGGAGGTACCCCGCGGGGAAGGCCTCGTAGCCCCAGGTGTGCCAGACCTTCGCTGTCGCGAGCGCGATCCACCGCCGCGGTGCGCGGGTGATCACCCCGCGGGTCACCCCTCGCCAGCACCGCTCGCGGGCGATCTCTCCCCGCACGCCGCGACAGCCGTCATCCCCCGTGAGCGCGAGGTAGCGCCCGTCGGCCCGGGGCACCGCGCCGATGGCGAAGTTCCCCGCGCCGTTCGTGCTGATCAGCGCGCACCCGTCGAGGCTCGCGCAGTTGCGCAGCGACCACGGGGCCACCAGCGCCGCCACGGTGAGCGCGACCCCGATCGTGCGCGCCAGCCGCACGCGCCATGCGCCGCCCGCCATCCAGGGCAGCACGGGCACCAGCACCAACGCCTGCGGACGCACGAAGGCCGCGGCGGCCACGGTCGCGCCGACCAGCAGCACCCGGCGACGCGAGGGCGCCTCGGCGTCGAGCAGCAGCGCCACCACCGCGGCGAGCAGCGCGCCCCAGAGCGTCTCGGTCATGGGTGCTGCCGCGTACAGCGCCGCGCCGGGGGAGAGCGCGACGACCCACGCCGCGAGGTGCGCGCGGTGGGTGAGCATCGGTCGCGCGATCACCGCCGCGAGGGCCGCGCCGACCGCGCCCGCGAGCGCGCCCGCGAGCGACCGCGCGAGGCCCCCATCGCCGAGCAACACGTAGAAGCCTGCGAGGTACGCGGGAAGTCCCACGGGGTAGTACGCCG
>JBILLI010000957.1:0-2736 GCA_044376155.1 Polyangiales bacterium | reverse complement strand
GGTGTACCTCTGGGAGATCGTCAGTCAGGTGCTCAGCGAGGCTGGGGTGCGCCATCGGTGGCATCTCCGCAACAAGTACCCCCGACGCATCTACTGCACCCAGTACGACGAGACCGACTGGGAGTTTGTAAAGCGCCTCCTGGCCGAGGAGGGGGTGCTGTTCTTCTTCGAGCACCAGCAGGCGTTTAGCCCGAGCGCACCGGTGCCGGGCAGCGAGGCGTCCGACCCGTGGGGGGTCACGGCGGGGGTCTTCTCTGCGGTGGGTACCGTCTCCAACAAGATCGGTGAGGCCGCGGGCATCGGGTGGCCGGCGCTCGGAGGCAGCATCGCCAAAGTCTTCGGCAGCCTCATCCCCGAGCCCGACGGCGACGAAGAGGCCCCCATGGCCAAAGAGGGCGGCTCGGGCGCGGGAGGCCCCGCGGGCGCTGGTGATGTGTTGGTCTTCATCGACCAGCCGACCCAGTACGCGGAGACCCTCGACCCCGTCGATCCGCAACGGAGCCCGCTGACGTTGTGGCTCCGCGACGAGGCCGATCTGACGCCTGGCGACGACAACGCCGTGACGAGCTTCGCGCCCGGCGCCGCGGTACGTCCCGAGGCGGTGGAGAGCCGCGACTACGACTTTCGTCGGCCCCTCGTGCTGCTGAAGGTGACGCGCAACGAGCGCGAGGAGGGAGTTCAGGTCGATGGGCAGGCGCATTCGCTGGAGGTGTACGAGCACCACGGCGAGTACGAGACGCCCGACATCAACGCCGAAAATGCCCGCAACAACCTCGAGCAGCTCCGCGCACGAGCCACCACTTTTCGTGCCGAAGGAGCCTCTCCGCGGCTCATGCCAGGGCATCTGTTTGCGCTGCGCAACGGCTCCGACCGCACCGTCGCCGAGGGCACCTACGTGCCGGTGCGGGTGGTGCACCAGGCGAGCAACCTCAGCGTGCTGGGCTCCACGGCGCTCGACCCCAACGAGGGCATGGTGCGGGCCGTGGCCCTCGCGATTCACCAGGCGTCCCGCGGTCTGGGCGACCGTCCGCAGGATGAGGGATGGACCGATGTCGAGCTGCGCGAGCTCATTCGTCGGGTGGTGAGCCAGTATCGCCCCGATCAGCCGCTGCCCTATCGCTGCGTGGTGGAGTGCGTGCACCACGAAGTGCCGGCCCGCCCCCCGCGCCCGGCCCGTACGCCGCGGCACGTGGTGGAGTCGGCGACGGTGGTGGGCCCGCGGGGCGAGGAGATCTACACCGACAAGTTTGGCCGGGTGAAGGTGCAGTTTCACTGGGACCGCGACAACCAATGGGACGCCAACAGCTCGTGTTGGGTGCGCGTGGCACAGCCCTGGGCCGGGGCGGGGTTTGGGTTTCAGTTTGTGCCGCGGGTGGGCATGGAGGTGCTGGTGTCGTTTCTGCGGGGCGACCCCGACCGCCCGGTCATCGTGGGCACCCTGTACAACGGCACCCACGAGACGCCAGAGCCCCTGCCGCAGCGCAAGACGCGCAGCGCGATCCGCACCCAGAGCTCGCCCGGCGGGGGCGGGTTCAATGAGCTGTCCTTCGAGGATGAGGCGGGGCTCGAGCGGGTGCTCCTGCGGTCGCAGAAAGACCTCGAGATCATCGTCAACGATCACCACGGTCGCTCCGTGCGCGGCGGCGAGACCGTCACCGTAGGCGGGGCCCAGCAGGTGGTGGTGGGCGGCGATCAGCGCACCGGCGTCGGCGACGATCACACCACCCGCGTCGGCGGCAACCAGGCCGCGAGCGTTCGCGGCAGCCGCGCCGACCATGTCGTGCACGACGTCGATGCCACCGTCGACGGCGGCACCATCTCCCGTGTGGGGGCCTCCTCCACCACCGCCGTCCGGGGCGACGTGGCCCTCGGCGTCCAGGGCTCGCGGGTGACGATGGTCAAGGGCGACGACCATACCCACGTCGGCGCCCACGACAACGACCCGCGGCTGAAGTTTACCCGGGTGGTGGGCGAGTCGCTCACCGTGGCCCGCACCGTACGCCTCGTAGCCGAACCCGCGCCGGAGGGGCAGACGCGGTCGATCTCGCTGGAGTGCGGTCGCAGCAGCATCGTGCTCACCGACGACTCCATTGAGCTGCGCGGGCCCAAGGTGCTCGTGCGAGGCACCGAGCAGGTGATCGCCCACGGGGCCGAGGCCCATCTCACCCTCGAAGACACGCACTTCACAGGCAAAGCCCGGCACGTCACCCTCGACACGCAACGCGGCGCGAGCCTGGTGCTCGACAACAACAAAGCCTCAGTCTTCGGCCGACGCATTCGGCTTGAACCCGACGCCACCGAGGGGGCCCAGGAGCTCGGGTCGAGCACGCCGCCCGCGCCCAACGTCACCCTGCATTTTACCCATGGGTTTCTGCCCGGCGAGGTCGTCGTCACGTCCACGGCAACGCAGGCCGGCGGGACGCCCCGGGAGATCCAAGACACCGACGAGCCCCAGAAGAGGCGTCGGGAGCCAACGGCCATCGTCGACGTCGCCGTGAGGGTGACGGGCAAGGTCGTCTGCACGGAGGCCAGGACCGACGCCGAGGGCAAGCTTCGCGTGTATGTGCCCAATGGGATCAAGACCTTCACGGTGCAGCTCTTCGCGCGCGAGAAGTTTGAAAAGCTCTACGGCCCCGAGGAGGATCCGCTCAGCTTCCTCGTCAAGATGGAAGACACCATGCCGTCGCCCATGGGCCTCCCTGGGATGCGCTACCGCCTGCGCAACCTGGGCTACGA
>JBILLI010000955.1:0-2739 GCA_044376155.1 Polyangiales bacterium | reverse complement strand
CCTGCGGCACCCGCACGTGGTGGAGGTCTACGACTTCGCCGAGGTCCCGACCATGCCCGGGCGTCCGCGGGGCGGCTGGTACCTCGCGATGGAGTACCTCGATGGTGAGGAGCTCCGCGCGGTGATCGACCGCGAGCGGCTGCTCGGGGTGCCGCGGGTGATTCGCGTCGTGTCGCAACTCGCGCTCGCGCTCGACACGGCGCACCAGGGCGGCTTCGTGCACCGCGACCTCAAGCCCGACAACATCTTCCTCGTGCGCTCCGACGACGGCGACGTCGTGAAGCTCCTCGACTTCGGCTCGGTGAAGTTCACCCGCGGGCAGGACAAGGGGCACAAGCTCACCGTGATGGGCACAACCATCGGCTCGCCGTTCTACATGTCCCCCGAGCAGGCCAAGGGCGCCGAGGACCTCGACCACCGCGCCGACGTCTGGGCCATCGCGGTGATCATCTACGAAGCGCTTGTGGGCAAGGTGCCCTTCAGCGGGAACAACGGCCCGCAGATCCTCTTCCGCATCCTGGGTGACGAGCCCATGCCGCCGTCGATGGCCAGCGACGCCGCGCCGATCGAGATCGACGACGTGGTGGTGAAGGGGCTCACCAAAAACCCCGCGCAGCGCTTCCAGTCCGTGGGCGCTCTCGCCGACGCGCTGGGCGCGGCCTTTGGGCTCGCGGGCGATCACCGCCGCTGGGCCAACACCGCCGACCTCGAACTCGCGGCAGAGCTCGACGCGCGCAAGACGGCCGCCCCCCCTCCTCGCCCCGCGACCCCTCCCCCCGCCGCCCCGCCGGTCAGCGCTGACAACGATTCGTCCGAGAGCGGCGCGTCGATGCGGCCGCCGACCTCATCGACCCCAGGGTGGCTCTATGCCGCCGTCGGCGTCGCTGCGGTGGCCGTGGCCGCGGTCGCCTTCCTCGCGCTGCGGTGAGCGAACCTTCCCCCGATGTGGTGGTGATCGGCGCCGGCCCGGCCGGGCTGAGCGCCGCGCTGTGGTGCGCCGACCTCGGGCTGACCTGCCTCGTGGTGGAGAGCAACGCCGCCCCCGGCGGACAGCTTCATGCCGTGCCCCACCCCATGCACAACGTGCCCGGGCTGCCGGGCATCGACGCCCGCGAGTTCTCCCACGGGCTTGTGTCGCAGGTGCAGGCCGCGGGGGTGACGATTCTCTGCGGCGTCCATGCGCGGCTGCACCCGCACGAGCGCGAGGTCGACCTGGGGGGCCGATCACTCCGGCCGGAGGCGGTGGTGCTCGCGACCGGGGTGCGCCGTCGGCGGCTGCAGGTGCCCGGCGAGGACGCGTTGCTGGGGAGCTCGGTGCGCTTCAACGCGGGTGATGACCTCGCGCGCTATCGCGGCCTGCGCGCGGTGGTGGTGGGCGGCGGCGACGACGCGCTGGTGCACGCCGCGCAGCTCGCGCCCATCGCGCGCGACGTCACCGTGCTGCATCGCGGGTCGCAGCTCCGCGCCCGTGTCGCGCTCGCCGCGCAGGTGCGCGCGGACGCTCGCATCACCCTGGTCCCAGGGGCGGTGGTGACTTCGTTCGAGGGCGAACAGTTTCTCCGTGCGGTGCACGCCGAGACGGCTGGCGAGGCGCGCCGCTTCGAGGCCGAGGTCGCGTTCATCTGCGCGGGTCCGGTGCCCAACGGCGAGGGCTTCGGCGTCGCGCGCGCGCCCGACGGAGCGATTCTCGTCGACCGGCTGCAGCGCACCTCGCGGGCCGGGGTCTTCGCGGTGGGAGACGTGTGCTGCAGCGAGGCCCCGACGGTGAGCACGGCCCTCGGGCACGGCGCCATCGCGGCGAAGGCCATCTCGGCGATGCGCGACGGCGTGCTCCGCGAAGACGATCCGGCGCAGGACCGCGACGTGCTGCGGGTGCGTGGGCTGCGCCTGCCAGCGAGGGTCGGCGCCTACGCGCGTGAGGTCGGCGTCGTGCAGACGCTGCGCTTCGACCTGACCTTCACCATCGACGCCCGCGCCGCCGCACAGGTCGATCGCGTGGAGCGCACGCTGGACTACGCCGCCGCCGCGGAGGTCATTCGCGCGGTGTTGGCGCGCCGCCACCACCATCTGGTCGAGACCGTGGCGCACGGTGTGGCGACGGAGCTGCTCGCGCGCTTCGGCGTCGCCGAGGTGACCGTGGAGGTCACCAAGACGGAGGTGCCCCAGGAGGGCGCCGAGGCCGCGGTGATCGTACGCCGCGCGCGTTCGCTCAGAACGTGACGTTCAGCGCCGCGCCGTGACCCGCCGCCGCGGGGCTCACGGTGACCGGGCGCCGGGTATTGTTGGATCCCCCTGTGGCCAGGAGGATGACCGCGGCGATGGCCGAAGCCCCCGCAGCGCCGCCCATGATGATCGCGATGGTGCGGTTCTGATCGACCGCCTGCGCGTAGTTCGTGGCCTGCTGGTAGAGCAGGTCTCGCTGCTGTCCCGGGGGCGCGGCGTTGTGCGCACGCGCGATGACCTGAAAGTCCGTGGCAAGGTTCTCCGCGTAGACCGCGAAGCCGGTGGCCGTCGCGCCGAAGCCCACCGTGAGGCCGAGGGTGATCCAGAAGCCAGCGCCGGGGCCGCGGGCGCGAGGGGCGACGACGCCGTCGTTGACGCGCAGGTCCAACGGACGATCCGACGGCGGCGCGACCACCACCGGAGGAGGAGGCGTGACCACCACCGGCGTCGGGGGCGGCGCGACCACCACCGGCGTCGGGGGCGGCGCGACCACCACCGGCGTCGGGGGCGGCGCGA
>JBILLI010000956.1:0-2739 GCA_044376155.1 Polyangiales bacterium | reverse complement strand
GACGCCCCCTGCGCGCGGGTGGTACCGCTCACCGTGGTCTCCACCCGCGACGACGCGTTGGAGCCCCACGCCGTGACCCTCTACGTGCCCTGCGACGGCCCCACCGACGAGGGCGACGTCACCGGGGTCTTCGCGGTGGACCTCTTCGAGCTCGCCGAGTTCAGCCGACAGCCGGGCGAGGTGCGCCTCTGGGCCTTCGCGGGACACTTCGTGGAAGGTCCCTTTCCCATGGAGCTCGTGTCCGAAGACGAGCTCGCGCCGAAGTGAGGAGCAGCGACGGTGCCCAAGGACATCTTCGAAGACGCGCCCATCACCCTCAAGGGAGAGATCACCTCGGGGCACGCCTCGGCGAGCTCGGTGAGCTTTCTGCTGAAGTCCGCGGGCAAGGTGCTGCGCAGCGTGGGCGCGACGCTCGACGGCAAGAAGGCCGAGGCCGTGACCCCCGCGCCGAAGGTGCCCGACGACGTCGAGAGCGTCGACGTGGACTACGCCCTGCTCGTCGACGGCAAGGAGTACTCCGGCGGCGATGGCTTCAAGGTGTGGCCGCGAGACTTCACCCTGAAGATCCTGCGCGATGACGACAAGACGGTCCCCTTTGACGGCTTTCGGGTGAAGGTCACGCACGAGGGTGAGCGTGTGCTGCGCACGCTCCCCGACGGCACCCTGCGCTTCGTTCGCACGAAGCCCGCGACGGTCACCGTCGCCGCCGAGGCGCCCTTCGAGGTGGTCTCGTGGACCGACGACAAGGGCCGCGCCCGCGCCGGCTTCGGCCGCCGCGCGGTGAAGGCCGCGATCGTCACGCCCGAGAAGCCCGCGACGGGGGACGTCATCGAGCAGCGGGTGAACGTCCAGGGCGCGGCCGAGGGGGGCGACGGCCTCGGGCACGTGGTCACCGTGACCGTGTGCGTCGACGGCGACCAGCTCCTGGGACCGGGCGAACGCACGGGAAAAGAAGGCGATTTCATCTTCGTCGAGGCGACCTTTGGCCGCGAGAGCAAGCGCAATTCTCCGCTGCCCGACCTGCGCGGGGTGCTCTCGCGCACGGCCTCGCCCGACGGCAAGAAGGTCACGGGCAAGGTGCGCCTCGGGCCGCAGGGCGAGCCCGCGCGCTTCGAGCTGGTGCTCGGCAAGGCCGGCGGTGACACCTGCACCCTGAAGGTCGGCGGGACCGCGGCGGTGAGCGACGACCAGCGGAAGTTCACCAACTGGCGGGTGATCCATTACCAGCTCTCGCGGCCGGGCACCCTGAGCCTGCCCGACCTCGGGCCGCCCACGCAGGGGCTCGAGAAGATCTTTGTAAAGTGGGAGAAATACCACGAGGAGGTCTTTCAAGAGACCACCGCGCCGACGCCCCCGCCGGGGGCGTGGTTCGACGGCGACCACGTGGGCCTCTCGGGCCGCGCGCTCTGCGTCTCGCCCGAGCACAACGCGCCCTTCTTTCACTTCCTCTACCGCGACGAGAAGCGCCCGCTGGGGATGCACCTGCTGCTCACGCACCTCCTCGTGCGCGCGGGCACCTACGGCTCGCAGATGGACCACGTGACCTCGCCGAGCCTCACCGCGACGAGCACCATCACCTTTCCCCCCACGGGCAGCGCAGTGGGGTGGACCTTCGACGTGGATCCCGCGACGGACAAGATCCGCGGGGTCTTTCGCGTGTCGTTTCAAGACGGGGGCATCCCCGTGCGCAACGCCGTGTGGCGCAGCGCGGCGACCACGGGCGCGAACGTCGGCAAGACCGGGCTCATCCCCGAGGACCTCATCCATGTGCCGAAGCCCACGGGGCGCGGGTACAAGGAGCGCAACACCCTGGTGCACTTCGCGCTCCCGCCCGACGCGCTGCTGGTCACCGCCGCGGGTGACCCGGTGGTCGTCGAGGCCGACGTGGTGTGGGCCGCGGGGCCCATCCGTGGCGTGGCCATGGGCAACGACTACCTCGCCCTGCGCGAGGCGCCCTCGGACGACATGGGCGGCACCCTGCTGCACGAGATCGGTCACGCCATCGAGCAGGCCGTGGCCGCGGTCCCGCCGGGGCTGTCGGCGAGTGAGCACGGGCGGCAGTACGTCTTTCGCGGGCACCAGGGACCGCACTGCGCCTTCGGGGTCGCGGCCTCGGCGTTCAACGCGGGCAACAAGACGGCGCCGTTGCTGGGCCGCACCGACGCGCAGTGCGTGATGTTTGGTGAGAGCACCGGGAGCCGCCCGGTGGCGTTCTGCGCGAAGTGTGAGCCCTTCGCACGGGCCTACGAGATCGAGTCCATGGTGGACCCGTGACGCAGGGGTGGATCGGCGCGGCCGACGCGGACTTTCTGCGCGACCCCGCGGGGGTGATCACCCGCGCACGCGCGTCCCTCGGGGGACTCACGGGCTGGGCCCTCGACGCCCCGCGGGCGGTGGCCTTTGACCGCGCGAGCTCGGTCCCGCTGGTGTTCGCGCGGAGCCTCTCGCAGGGCGAAGACGCGGCGGTGAACTGGTCCCGCGAGGCGACGCTGGTGGTGTCGCGCGCGGAGTGCGGCGGGGTGTGGGTGGGCAACGCCTTCGCGCCGCTGGACCTGCCCTTCACCACGCCGGCCTCGGTGGTGATCTCCGACGACGGCGCCCGGGTGTCGGGATGTGAACTGGTGAACCTCCGCGCGCTGCTGCCCGCGATCCCGTGGCGCGAGGGCACGCTCACCGTGACGGCGCTCGTGGGGGCGCGACGGAGTGATCCCGTGACGGTGTCTCTGCGTCGCGCGGTGG
>JBILLI010000954.1:0-2742 GCA_044376155.1 Polyangiales bacterium | reverse complement strand
CGCTCACGGTGGCCTTCTCGGTCCAGGGCGAAGAGGACCTCTTCATCCTCGCGTGGACCACCACCCCGTGGACCCTCCCGTCGAACATGGCCCTCGCGGTGTGCCGTGACTTCGCCTACGTGCGGGTGCGCGAGGCGTCCACCGGTCGCCGCTACATCCTCGCCGCCGCGCGCCTCGACGCGGTGTTCCCGCAGGGCGGCGTGCACGTCGAGGCCGAGTTCTCGGGCGAGCTCCTCGTGGGCGTGCGCTACGAGCCCCTCTTCCCGTACTTCGCCGATCGCCTCGAAGACGGCGCGTTCAAGGTCATCCACGCCGACCACGTCACCCTCGACACCGGCAGCGGCGTCGTGCACATCGCGCCCGCCTTCGGCGAGGAGGACTACGAGGCCGCCCGCAAGACGGGGGTGCCCCTGGTGAACCCGGTGGACGACGACGGCCTCTTCACCCGCGACGTGCCCGACTACCAGGGCCGCGCGGTGAAGGCCTGCGACGCCGACATCATCGCGCGGCTCAAGCGCGAGGGACGCGTGCTGCGCCACGACACCTACGCGCACAACTACCCCTTCTGCTACCGCACCGACACCCCGCTGATCTACCGCGCGGTGAGCTCGTGGTTCGTGCGGGTGGAGTCCATGCGCGAGCGGCTGATGGTGGCCAACGGGCACACCCGCTGGGTGCCCGAGACCCTGCGCGACGGTCGCTTCGGCAACTGGCTGGCCGACGCGCGCGACTGGGCGATCTCCCGCAACCGCTTCTGGGGCACGCCGATCCCCGTGTGGCGCAACGACGAGGGCGAGACCGTGTGCGTCGGCAGCGCCGAGGAGCTCCAGCAGCTCTCGGGGCGCACCGTCACCGACCTGCACTCGCACCACGTCGACGACATCGAGATCCCCTCGTCGAAGGGGGGATCGCCCCTGCGCCGCGTCGCCCCGGTGCTCGACTGCTGGTTCGAGAGCGGCGCCATGCCCTTCGCGCAGCAGGGCTACCCCTTCACCAACGAGGAGGGCTTCGAGCGCACCTTCCCCGCCGACTTCATCGCCGAGGGCATCGACCAGACCCGCGGGTGGTTCTACACGCTCACGGTGCTGGGCACGGCGCTGCGCGACCGCTCGCCGTTTCGCAACGTGATCGTGAACGGCATCGTGCTCAACGAGAAGGGCGAGAAGATGTCCAAGCGGCTCCGGAACTATCCCGAGCCCACGGAGATCGTTGAGAGCAGCGGCGCCGACGCGCTGCGCCTCTACCTCATCGACTCGCCCGTGGTCCGCGGCGAGGACCTGAAGTTCAGCGACAAGGGCGTTCGCGAGACCGTTCGCAAGATCATGCTGCGCTGGTGGAACGCCTACGCGTTCTTCGTGACCTACGCCGTGAGCGAGGGCTTCACCCCCGCGGCGAACCCGTCGCCGTCGCCCAACCTCCTCGACCGCTGGGTGCGCTCGCGGCTCAACACCCTCGCGGCCACGGTGAACACCGAGATGGAGGCCTACCGCCTCTACACCGTGGTGCCCGCGCTGCTGACCTTCATCGAGGAGCTCACGAACACGTACATCCGGCTCTCCCGCGGGCACTTCGCCGACGGCACCGAGGCCGAGAAGCAGGGCGCGTTCGAGACCCTCTACGAGGTGCTCACCACGCTTGCGCGGTTGATGGCGCCCTTCACGCCCTTCGTCACCGAGAGCATGTGGCAGAACCTCCGCCGCGGCCGCGCGGACCTGCCCGACAGCGTGCACCTCGCGAGCTACCCCATGGCCGACGAGGCGCAGCGCGACGCCGTGCTCGAAGACGCCGTGGCGCGCATGGAGGAGCTCCTGGTGATGGGCCGCAACCTCCGCGAGCGCATCAAGGTGCGCACGCGGGTGCCGCTGCGCACGCTCACGGTGATCCACCGCGACGCGCAGGTGCTGGAGGCGCTGCGCCCGCTGGAGCGCTACTTCGCCGACGAGCTCAACGTGCTCGAGGTGCGCTACGAGCGCGACGAAGACGCCGTCATCGAGGTGCGCTGCAAGGCGAACTTCAAGCGCCTGGGCGCGCGCCTCGGCAAGCGCATGAAGGAGGTCGCCGCGGGCATCGAGCGCCTCGACGCGGCGGCCCTGCGCGCGCTGGAGGCCGGCGCGACGGTGGAGGTCGCGGGCGAGGGGATCACCGCCGACGACGTCGAAATCCGCCGCACGCCGCGCGACCCGAAGGCGGCCCTGTCGACGGGCGCGACGGTGTCGATCGCGCTCGACCCCGAGGTCACCGACGCGCAGCGCGTGGCGGGCAACGCGCGCGAGGTGCAACGCCGCGTGCAGGCCGCGCGGCGCAACGCGAAGCTGCTGTTCCGAGACCGCATCGCCCTGACGCTGACCCTCCCCGACGAGCTCCGCGAGGCCGTGGAGGCCCACCGCGAGGCGCTGCAGCGCGAGTGCGGCGTGGCCTCGCTCACCCTCGCCGACGAGCCCGTGGGGGAGCACACCGAGTGGGTCGAGGAGGACGGCCTCCGCCTCGGCATCGGCATCACTCGCCTGGGATGACCTCGGGCGCGGCGGGCTCGAAGACGTCGTCGAGGTCAATCTCGACGGCGTCGAAGGGCGCCAATCGCACGCGCTCCCCCGCGTTCACTACGTTGTCGATGACGTAGCCCTCGTCGGTGCGGCGCAGCGCGGTGATGCTCCGACGCTCGGGGTCGGCCAGCCAGTAGTGCGCGACGCCCGCGCGGAAGTACGCCATCCGCTTGCGACCCAGATCCATCGACGCGGTCGA
>JBILLI010000953.1:0-2744 GCA_044376155.1 Polyangiales bacterium | reverse complement strand
GCCGCAGCACCACACGCCGTCAGGGCGCGGACCCAACAGGGCGGCGAGGCGCGCCTCGTCGAGCATCCCCGCGGCGTCGTCGACGTGCGCGACCACCTCGGCGCCCTTCACCGCGCGGAGGTCCTCGACGAGCGGGGCGTCGGCGGCGCTGCGATTCGCGACGATCACCCGCGTCGCCACCCCCCGACGCGTCACCTCGGGCACCATCGCGCCGAAGGGCGTCACGCCGCTCCCGCCGGCGATGAACAGCACGCGCCCTCGCACCGGCAGCGCCGCGCCGAAGCCGCCGAAGGGGCCTCGGACCTCGAGCTCCATCCCCACCGCCGCGGCGTCGCAGAGCGCGCCCGACACCTTGCCCCCGGGCACCCGCTTCACGGTGATGCGCAGGTCGTCGGGGTGCGAGAGCGAGTAGCTCCGCCACGCGTCGGCGAAGCGCACCTGCACGAACTGCCCGGGCGCGCCGCGGAGCGCCGCGTCGTCGAGGGTGAGGCTGACCGTCGAGGGCGACTCCGCGCGCACGGCGAGCACCCGCACGCGCCCCGCGAACACCGCGTCGGGCGCCCTGCCGCGCCCGAGGAAGGCGCGCTCGTAGCCCGGGAGCTCGGTGCCGAAGAGCCGGTCCCAGACCCGCGTGAAGAGCCCGTAGTTCCCGTGAAAGCCCGTGTGATGAAGGCTGTGAAAGGTCGCGGTGTTGATCCAGCGGAGGCCCGGCACGCGGAGCAGCCACCGGGGCATGAACTCGTAGCCCAGGTGCGACATGATGTTGTTCGCCGTCCCCAGCACCTGCACGAGCCCGAACACCGGCGCGTAGAGCGGCACGAGCATCACCAGCGGCGCGGCCCACGCCCCGACCATCACGGCCTCGACGGCGTGGAACGAGTACGACGTGAAGGGGTTCACATCGACGCTCCGGTGATGCACCGCGTGGACCTTCGGGAACAGCCACGGGTGGTGCAGCAGCCGGTGGCAGCCGTAGAACCACAGGTCGTTCAGCAGCACGAGGCCCACCACCGACGCGGCGATGGAGGCGCCGCTCCACGCCGCCGCGTCCGTCGAGAGCCGCGTGAGCCCGCGGCCGTGCAGCGTCACGACGAGCGTCGCGTTGAGCGCTCCCGCGGCCAGCGCCACGAGCGTGTTCGCGACCTCGCCGCGGATCTGCGCCGCGTCGGCGCGCCGCCGCGTGTGGATCCGACGCCCCCGAAAGCGCGCCGCGCCCAGGCGCCACACCCCCACGAACACCACGCTCAGCAGCGCGAGAAACGCCGCGGTCTGACCCACGTACGTGCGCACGAAAAACTCGATGGGGGAGCGATGAAGATCCATGCCGCGCCTCGCAGAACGGGGGCCTCACGCCCCGTCACGCCGCCACCATGCACCCCCTCGGCCAACATTGCAACACTCGTTGCAATAGTTCCCAACGCCCGGTTGCGCTAGGGTCCTCGCGTCATGGCCACCCGTCCCCGCCCCGCCCGAAGTCGCACGACGCCCTCTCCCCCGCCCCGTCGCGACCTCGGCCGCGCGCGGGGTGAGCCCATCGCCGCGGAGGTGCTCGCGCGCACCCTCGACGAGCTCGTGGAGCACGGCATCGAGGCGCTCAGCGTCGAGCGCATCGCGCGCGCGGCGGAGGTGAACAAGACGAGCGTGTACCGCCGCTGGCCCACCCGCGAGGCGCTCATCGCCGCGGCGCTGGCGCGGGTGCTCGACGACCTGAGCGTCGCGCTGCCCGACACGGGGACGCTGCGCGGCGACCTCGAGGCGATGATCCGCGCCACCGCCGGGTTCATGGACTCACCGCTGGGGCGCGCGCTCGCCGGGGCGGCGCTCGGCGGCTTCGGCGTCCCGCCCACCGCCATCGTCGCGCAGCGCGCGGCGGCGCAGCCCGATCGGGGCGCGGCGGCGTTGGTGGCGCGGGCGCGGGCGCGGGGAGAGTGGCGCGACGACGCCGACCCCGAGGTGGTGCTCTCGGCGCTCCTCGGCGCGATCACGCAGCGCGTGCTCCTCGAGCGACGGGAGGCCACCGCGACGTGGGTCGACGCGGTGATCGACCTCACGCTCCGCGCCGTGCGTCCCTAGCTTCGCGACGCGCGTCGGCCGTCGCGCCCCGCGATGAACGAGCCTCCCATTGTCGCCGCGACGGCGGGTGCTTCTCGGCAGGCCATGAGCCACGGAACGATCCTCGCCTGCCCCTCGTGCCACCAGAAAAACCGCGTGCCCGCGCCGCGCCTGGGTGACACCGCGCGCTGCGGTCGCTGCCGCGCCGTGGTGCGCGAGCCCGGCGCCGTCCTCGCGGTCGACACCGACGACGCGCTGCAGACGCTCCTCGCCAGCGCCGACGTGCCCGTGCTCGTCGACTTCTGGGCGCCCTGGTGCGGCCCCTGTCAGACCGTCGCGCCCGAGATCGCCCGGGTCGCCGCGCAGCACGCCGACTCGACCCTGGTGCTGAAGGTGAACACCGACGTCGACCCCGCCGTCGGGGCGCGCCATCGGATCCAGTCGATCCCCACGATGGCGCTCTTTCGCGGGGGCCGCGAGGTCGGCCGCAGCAGCGGCGCGCGCCCCGCCGCGGCCATCACCCAATGGATGCGCTCGGTCTGACCGCGGCGGACGTCAGCGCACGACGGTGTAGACCTGGTCCCGCGGCGCGCCGTCGTGGCACGAGACGCAGATGGTTCGTGCGCCGCCGCGATCGCCCGTGGAGTCTGCCACCACCCGTCCGGGCGCGAGTCGTTCGTACCAGTACCATC
>JBILLI010000225.1:0-10426 GCA_044376155.1 Polyangiales bacterium | reverse complement strand
GGGTCTTGGGGCGTGTGACCCCGCCTCGCCCGGCCGCTGCGAGGGCGACCGCCTGGTGGTGCGCTGCGAGCGCGGGCAGCCCGTGGCCTACGACTGCACGAGCTTCGGCGCGCGCTGCGACGCGACGCAGCAGACCTGCGCGGGGGTCACCGAGGGCAACCGCTGCGGCGCGACCTTCACGTGCGCCCCTGGGCTCACCTGCCGCGCGCACGCCACCGAGCGCGGCGTTCGCACCTGCCAGCGGTAGCACCGCGTCGCACATCGCCCGACCGAAGTGCGCGCGCCGTGAACGCGGCGGGGCGGCGCGCAACGGACCCTCCAGCGATCCCCCTTGGAGGTGCTCATGCGCGCCACGTTGCTCTGCGTCTCGATGGTCCTCGCCCCCATGCTCGCGCGCGCCGATGACGCGCCCGACCGCTTCGCCCGCACCTTCAGCGTCGGCGCGTCGGTGGGCGTGGGCGGACCTCGCGGCGTTGCGGGCGCGTTCATGGAGCTTCGCCCCTGGCGCGCCCTCGCCCTGAGCGCCGGGGCCACCCTCGGCGGCGCGTTCGGACCAGGCTTCGACGGCACCGTTACCCTCACACCCCTGGGCACGGCGGGGTGGTCCTTCGGCGCGGCGGGATCGCTCTCCCGGCAGATCATGTGGACCGACCGCTGGGGCGGATTGCAGCTCCCCGCGGGGCGCACCCTGCCCACACACTCCGACTGGGCCTCGGTGGCGGTGGTGAACGAGTTTCGCCCCTCGTCGTCGATGATGCTGCGGCTCAGCGTGGGTCACTCCTGGCTGCTCAACCGCGGCGCGTTCAACGTGGTGCGCCGCGAGGAGCTCCCGCTGCTCGACGGGGTGGACCCGGGCATCCCGGGCGCCACGCCCCTCGACGCCGCCCGCGCAGCCGCCCGCGGCGAGGACTTCGGCGTGTGGTTCGTGCAGCTCGACATCGCGCCGACGTGGCGCTGGTGATCCCTCAGTCGCGTGTACTAGGGTCGGCGGGTGACCCGGCTTTGCGCGCTCCTGCTGCTCCCTGCGCTGGCCTTCGGCTGCGCGGAGGGTGACCTCACCGAACCCGCCGACGCGCAGGTCTCGGGCGAGGTCGACGCCCGCCACAGCTTCGACGCGGGCCTCCCGGTCGACGATGCGTTCACCGTCCCGGCCGACGACACGTTCACCGTGCCCGTCGAAGACACGCCCGTCACGCGCCCCGACGTGCCCGCGCTCCCGGATGTGCCGCGCGTCGACGATGTGCCCTTCGTGGTCGACGACACACCCCGCGCCGACGTCGTGACCGTGACCGACCGCCCGGTGGCGCGCCCTGACGTCTCTTCGCCCATCGATGCGCCCCGTGCCGACGCGGGGGTCTCGTGCGCGGCGCCCCTCACGGCGTGCAACGGCCGCTGCGTGAACATCGCCACCGACGCGCTTCACTGCGGCGCGTGCGGCGCGGCGTGCGCCGGGGCCACCCCGATGTGCGCGGCCTCGCGCTGCGCGGCGCCGGGCTGCGGCACCGGCGCGTCGGACTGCGATGGGAACACCGCCAACGGCTGCGAGCGCTCGCACATGAACCAGGGCGTGTGCGCCTCGGCGCCCAACCTCGGCGCGTGGTGCGGCGACGTGTCGTGCGGGTTCCTCTGCCCGTCGAACTCGTCGCGCGTGGTGGCGACGCGCACGGGCACCGCGGGCGCGTGGCTTCGTGGGCGCACCAACGAGTGCAGCAACTGCCCCGCGCGTCTCGACGTGACCTTCACCCTCGCCGTGCCCCCCGGTGTGGACTACGACCTCTACGTGTACGGCGCGTGCGGTGGTGCGGTGCTCGGCCGCTCGCTGCTGCTCGAAGGGCAGACCGACCGGGTGAACGTGCAGCGCAGCGGCGACCTTGGCTCTGACAGCTTCGACTGGTTCGTCGAGGTGCGCTACGTGCGCGGGTCGTCGTGCGCGCCGTGGACCCTCACCGTCGAGACCCGCAGCGGCAGCGCCACCGACTGCTGACTACGACGCCGCGACCTCTTCGCCCGCGGGCTCGGGCCTCACCATGAGGTCATCGTGGGGGTCGCTGTGCCGCGGCGCGGAGATCGTTCGCGAGTCGGGGTCGAGCTCGCCGCGGGCCATGGCCTCGAGCTGCGACACGAGCAGGGCCTCGGGCCACCACTCGCGCTTGTTCATCGTGCCCACGCGGTTCTGGCGAATGCGCCGCTGTACGGCGAGGAGCGTTCGTACGCGGTCGAACAATCTCCGCGGGATCGCCAGCCGCGCGAGCAACCCGTCGAGGAACTCGGTGACGGCGCCGACCACGTCGCGGGTGCCGTCCATGGCCTCGAGGGCCGGGTCGTAGAGCAGCGCGGCGAGGAGCACGGCGTCGCCCGGCGTGCGGTGGCGCAGCACCAGCGCGTCGAGGGCCGCCATCCGCTGCCAGAAGCGCGGCGCGCCATGGGCGTCGTCATCGATGAACGCCGCGAGCTCGGGCAGGATCACCGCGAGCACCCCGGTGTCTTGCGCCAGCCAGAACGAACGCCGAGACGCACCGCCGCGGCAGAGCCGCAGCACCTCCTCCAGGAGCCGCGGGCGCGCCGCGCGCAGGAGGTCTTCGCGGTGCACCACGATGGCGTCATAGACGTCGGGCTCGAAGGCGAGGTCCAGGCGCGCGGCGAACTTCAGCGCCCGCAGGATGCGCACGGGGTCTTCGCGGAAGCGCACGTCGGCGTCGCCGATGGTGCGGATCACCCGGCGCTCGAGGTCGTCGAGCCCCCCCACGTAGTCGATGACCTCGCGGCGCTCGAGGTCGAGAAAGAGCGCGTTCATCGTGAAGTCACGGCGCACGGCGTCTTCGGAGGGCGTGCCGAAGACGTTGTCGTGGCGGATCAGCAGGTCCTCGTCGTCGCGGTCCTTCTTCGAGGTGACCCGCGGCGCGTCGGGTTCGGACTCAGGATCTTCCCAGGGGTCGGGCGCCTCGATGGTGAGCGCGGGGTCTTTGCGAAAGGTCGCGACCTCCACCACCTTGTCGCGCCCGAAGAGCACGTGCGCGAGGCGAAAGCGCCGGCCGATGATGCGGCAGTTGCGGAACAGCCCGCGCACCTCGTTGGGGCGCGCGCTCGTGGCGACATCGAAGTCCTTCGGCGAGCGCTGCAGGAGCAGGTCGCGCACGCAGCCGCCCACGAGGTAGGCCTGATGCCCGCCGCGCACCAGGCGCTTCACCACCTTGGCGGCGTCGGCGTCGATGCGCTGCAGCGAGACCTGAAACGGGACTACGCGGGCCCGGAGCTCCGTCGTGTCAGAAGGGGGATCGATCCAATTCATATCACTCGGTGCGACCGCGGCGCGGGGCGCTCCACGCGGTCAGCATTGCTGGAAAGGTGAAAAACTCGGAGGCTTCGCCGCTCCCGGCGCCCTCTGTTCCCGGTTCTACCACAAGCCTGTGAGCCTCGGCGCGAGGGGGAGCGGGCTCACGGGAGATCGGTTTCGATCACCACCGTGGAGGGCACGGTGGTCACGATGTAGAGGGTCCAGTCGCCCTGGTTGAGCGTCACGTCGAAGCCCTGCGTGCGCTGCGGCGTGGCGTTGTTGCACGCTCGTTGGGAGCTGTCGTTGCGGCACGCCCCACCGGCGCGGTCATAGCCGAAGACCACGCCGACCCCCTCGGGCACTGTGACGCGCACGGTGGTGCGGCCGGTGGTGGCGACGCGCAGGGTCACGGCGATGTCGGGCCCCGAGCGCCCGCACCCCGCGTTGAGGTTGTCGCTCGCGCCGCAGGTCGTGAACACCGCGCGGCTGCGGTCTCGCGTGGTGATCACCGGCGCGTTGCTGCAGGTGTCGCCGGCCACCGTGGGCGGCGCGCAGACCGAGCACCCGTCGGCGCACCCGGCGTACGAGAGGCAGGCGCCCGCGCCCCTGCCCGGGCAGAACGCCACCGGGGCGAAGGGCGTGCACACCTCGCAGACGGTGGGGCGGTCGACCGGGGTCACCACGTCGGGCCGTGGGGTCACCACGTCGGGCGACGGGGTCACCACGTCGGGCGACGGGGTCACCACATCGGGCAACGGGGTCACCACATCGGGCGCCGGGGTCACCACATCGGGCGCCGGGGGCGCGTCGAAGACGCCAGGGACGTCCTGCGGGGAGGGGGTGTCGGTGCCCGGGAGTGCGGCGTCGGAGGGCGACGTGACGTCCGGAACGGCACCGCGTTGCAGGTCGCCGATGGTGATGTTGGTGCACCCGGCGGTGATCACCACAAGGAGGAGGTCTCGGACGCGTAGGGGAGACATGTCCCCAGAGGAGTAGACGATTCCGCCCGGGGCGTGAACCCCGGACCGGAGGTCACAGACGGGTGATGTCCAGGCCGTGCTGCGAGGCGTAGGCGACGAGGCCCACGCGGTCGATCGTGCGCAGGTCGCGCGTCGACAGCACGAGGCGAACAAAGCGGCCGAGCTCCGGCACGAAGAGCTTGCGCTCCTGCAGGTTCGGGAGCTGCCAGCGCTTCGTCTTGATGTTCGAGTGCGAGACCTTGTTCGCGACCTTGCGGCGCACGCCGGTAATAACGCTCTTCGCCATGTTACCGCTCAGTTCTTCTTGGGATTGGGCATCTTGCCCTCTTTGTGCACCTGGGCCTTGCGGCACCAGGAGCAGTACTTCTTGAACTCAAGCTTCTCCGTCGTGGTCCGCTTGTTCTTGTCCGTGTAGTAGTTGTTCCGCTGACAGGTCGAGCAGAACAGACGCACCATATCTCGCATGGCTGCCTCGGTGAGCGGGTAAGTGCTCCTGAGGGCGCCCACGACGATCGGGGCGGCAACCCTTCGGAGGGCGCGCATAGATCCATGATTCGCCCCCCGGGGTCAAGGGCACCCCTCGGAATTTCGCGCACCCCGTATCCCACCCATGGCCGGGCGCTTCGGGCCTCCGCCCGCGGTGGTACGGTTCGTGGGAATGTCGTCGTCGGACCGTCCGCAGCTGGTTCTCCCCCACGTTCACAGCGTTCCCCCCGGCACCGCCCCCCGGGTCTCGGCGCTTCCCCGGAGCCGTCGGGTGTACGTCAACCGCTCCCTGCGCATGGACCGGGTGGAGTGGGTGGGCTTCGACATGGACTACACCCTGGCGATCTACAACCAGGACGAGATCGACCGGCTCTCCATCGAGGCCACGGTAAAGAAGCTCGTGCAGCGGGGCTATCCGCCGGTGCTGGCCGAGGCGACCTTCGACACCCGCTACGCCATTCGCGGGCTGCTCATCGACAAGAAGCTCGGCCACATCCTCAAGATGGACCGGTACAAGTACGTGGGCCGCGCGTGGCACGGCACGCGGGAGCTCTCGCGCGATGAGCGGCACGCGCTCTACCACCAGCGCAAGATCCGGGTGACCGCCCAGCGCTACCACTGGATCGACACCCTCTACGCCCTGCCCGAGGCCGCCCTCTACGCCGGCGCGGTGGACCTCCTCGACCGCTACGGGCTGCACGTTGAGTACGGGCAGCTCTTTGAAGACATCCGCGAGTGCATCGATGAGGCCCACCGCGACGGGGCCATCGTCGACGTGATCGCCAACGACCTCCCGCGCTTCGTGGCCCGCGACCCCGACCTCGCGCCCACCCTGCACAAGCTCCGCAGCGCGGGGAAGAAGCTCTTTCTGCTCACCAACTCCCGCTGGGACTACACCGAGCGGATGATGACCCACCTGCTCGGGGGCGCGCTGCCGGAGTACACCTCGTGGCGGCAGTACTTCGACGTGGTGAGCGTCGCCGCGGCCAAGCCGGCGTTCTTTACCGAGCGTCGGCCCGTGCTCGAGCGGGTGTTCGAAGACGGGCGATGGTCCACCCGCCCGGCGTACTCGCTCGACCGCGGGAAGATCTACGAGGCGGGCAACCTCAGGGACTTCGAGCGCATGCTCAACGCGTGGGGCGACCGGATCCTCTACGTGGGGGATCACATCTACGGCGACATCTTGCGCAGCAAGAAGGAGAGCGCCTGGCGCACCGCGATGATCGTGCAGGAGATGGAGGCCGAGTTCGACGCCCTCACCCGCACCGAGGACGACCTCTCGCGCCTCGATGAGCTCGGCCGCCGCCGCGAGGCCCTGGAGGACGACCTGCGCTTTCACCAGGGACGTCTCCGCGCCCTCGCCCGCGGCGTGCGCGCCGGACGCGACGCCGACCCCGCCGCGCAGGACGAGATCACCCGCACCGTCGAGAGCCTGCGCACCACCCTCCGCGCCCTCGACCCGGAGTACCGCACCCTGGAGCGCGCCATCGACGCGCGCTTTCACCCCTACTGGGGCTCCCTCTTCAAACAAGACGTGGAGCTCTCGTCGTTCGGTGACCAGGTCGAGGCCTACGCGTGCCTCTACACCGCCCGGGTCTCGAACCTCCTGCCCTACTCCCCGCTGCACTTCTTCCGCTCGCCGCGGGACCTCATGCCGCACGAGCTGGCGTGAGGGATGGTCCCCCGGGGCTCTGGAGCCCCCTGCGGCACAAGGACTTCGCGCTGCTCTGGGGAGGCTTCGTGGTCTCCCACGTCGGTGACTTCGTGCAGGTGCTGGCCCAGTCGTGGCTGGTGGTGGACCTCACCCGCTCGGCCGCGAAGGTCGCCGCGGTGGCCTTCGCGCAGGCCCTCCCGCGCTTCTTCATCACCCTCTTCGCGGGGGTCATCGTCGACCGGGTGGACCGCCGACGTCTCCTGCTCACCACGCAGCTCCTCGCGGCGGCGCAGAGCGCGGTCTTCCTGGTGCTCCTGCGGGCGGGGATGGTGACCTACCCCGTGGTGCTCGCGCTGGCCCTCTTGCTCGGGGTCTTCGACGCGCTCAACCTCACCGCGCGACAGGCCGTGATGCCCTCGCTGGTGCCGCGGGAGATGGTCCCGCGCGCGGTGGCCCTGCAGGCCCTGGGGGTGAACATCACGCAGATCCTCGGGCCTTCGCTCGGCGGGGTGGTGCTCGCGGGCTTCGGGGTGCAGGGCTGCCTGGTGTTCAACGTGGTGACCTTCACGGTGCTCCTCGGGACCCTCTTCGCCGCGAAGGTCCCCTCCCCCGAGGGGAGCTCCGGGCAGGGCTTCGCCGCGGATCTGTTGGAGGGCGTACGATACCTCCGCGCGCGTCGGTCGCTCTGGGTCCCGCTGCTCACGGCGTATGCCCTGGGGCTCCTCGCGATGCCCGTGGCGCGGCTGCTCCCGCTGTACGCCCGGGAGGTGCTCCGGGTGCGGGCGTCGAGCTACGGCCTCCTCGCGGCGGCCGGGGGCCTCGGGGCGATCACCGCGAGCGTGCTGGTCACCGCGCGGGCGTCTGCCCGAGAGCTCCCGCGGAACATCGTGCGCACCGGCACGGCCCTGGGCGTCGGGGTGCTGGCCTTCGCGTGGTCCGACAACCTCCCGTGGACCTTCGCCGCGCTGGTGCTCTTCGGCGGCGCGCAGATGGCCTTTCGCAGCGCGGTGATGACCGTCTTTCAGACCGAGGTGCCCGACCGCCTGCGGGGTCGCGTGGTCTCGGTGCTCGGGATGGACTTCGCGCTCTGGTCCCTGGGCGGCGTCGCCGTGGGCGCCCTCGGGGACCTTCTCGCCGCGCGCCACGGCGGCCCCCCCGACGCGGCCCGGGCCTGGGGTCTGCACGTCGCCCTCTCCCTCTCGGGCGCGGCGTGCCTCGCGGTGATGGCCGCCGCGCGCGGCCCGATGCTGTCGACCCCGCCCGCCAAGGAGGCGTGACAGGGTCACCCGTCGGTGGGCATCGGCTCGCTCGACTCCATGAAGACCCTCGACCGCATGCTCACCGACCCCGGGAGCTGCACCTGGAACCACCCGCGGCTCTCGTCGAAGGCGCCGCCGATGTTCGCCGCGATGAGCCGCCGGGTGGCCACCACGGTGAAGCTCCAGACGGAGCGTCGACCGCCCGGGAGGGGGATGGGGTCTTGCGCGTCGAGGCCCTGCCGCACGGCCTCCAGCGCCGCGCGGTCAAAGGCCGCGGCCCCCGAGGAGCGCACGACGCGCACGTCGAGCACGCGGCCCTCGGGGCTCTGGTCCACCCGCACCTCGGCGCGGGTGATGCGGGTGTTGCGCCGCCACGCCTCGCTGAGGCTGTCGTTGGGCATGCGGGACAGCCCCTCGCTGCCGCGCCCGGTGGTGCCGCCGATGGACTCGATGGCGTCGATGGCGCCGCCGCGGTCGCGCTCGGCGGTCATCGCAGTCTGCCGCTCGCGCCACCAGCGTCCCATCGCCTCGACCTGACGGCTGTTCACCCCGAAGCTCGCGGCCAGGGTCTCGGCGAGGTTGGGCACCCGCACCACGCCCGGGCGCCACGCCTCGTTCATGCGACGACGAACGCCCCAGAGGTACGTGCGCACCCCAGGCGCCTCGCGGACCATCGTGGACCGCATCCCCTCCCGGAGGTCCTGCGCGAGCGCGGTGCGGGCGTGTCCCAGGGGGTCGGTGCCGGTGCCCGCGAAGAGCGTGCGGTCGCGCGCGGGCCCGGCCCCGAGCGCGAGCGGGGATGCGCTCGACGCCGTGCGCAGCGCGAGGTCGTTGCCCGCCCGAAGGAGGTCCGTCGCGCGCAGCACCGGGGGCGGAGGAGGGGCGGGTTCGACCGCGGGCGGCGGCGGGGGCGCGATCGCGGGCGGAGGCGGGGTCGGCTCGACCGCGGGTGGCGCAGGTGCGGTGGCGACGCGGGCCGCGGGCCGCGGGGTGACACGAAGTGCCTGGGGCGCAGGAGCTTCGGCGCGCTCGACGGGCGCCGTGGGGGGCGGGGTCGGCGCCGGGGGAGGAGGTGGTGGTGGTGCTTCGAGGGTGAGGTCCACCGTCACCAACGGCGGCGGCGCGGGCGGCAGGGGACGGGTGCGGGGGACCACCGCGAAGAGCGCGGCGGTGAGCGCGGCGTGCGCGAGCGCCGACGCGGCGAAGAACCGCGATGGGCTCCAGGCGCGCGCGGCGGGGTGGACCATGCGGGTGAGAGTGTGCACGAGGTCGCGCGGTTTCGCCCGTCGGGGCACATCTGTGCTACGCGGGTCGGTCCGATGGACAGTCTGGTGATCGAGGGCTCGAGGGCCCTGAACGGGAGCATCGCGGTCTCGGGCGCGAAGAACGCCGCGCTCCCCATCCTGTGCGCCGCGCTGCTCACCGAGGGCGCGTGCACCTTTCGCAACGTGCCGCGGCTGCGCGACGTCGAGACCATGGCCGCGCTGCTGCGCTTCATGGGCACCCGCGCCGACGCCGACCCCCCGGTGGTGCACCTCGACGCCTCGACCCTCGACCGCCCCGAGGCGCCCTACGACCTCGTGAAGCAGATGCGCGCGTCGGTGCTGGTGCTGGGCCCGCTGCTGGCCCGCTTCGGCAAGGCGAAGGTCTCGCTCCCCGGCGGCTGCGCCATCGGCGCGCGCCCCATCGACCAGCACCTCATGGGGCTGGAGCGCATGGGCGCGACGATCCGTCTGGAGCACGGGTACGTGCTCGCGGAGTGCGCGCGGCTCAAGGGCGCGACGATCCACCTCGACATGGCGACGGTGACGGGCACCGAGAACCTGATGATGGCCGCGGCGCTGGCGAAGGGGCGCACGCAGCTTGTCGGTTCGGCGCGGGAGCCCGAGGTCGAGGAGCTCGCGCGGGTGCTCAACAAGATGGGCGCGAAGGTCGACGGCGCGGGCACCGACGTGATCCACATCGAGGGCGTCGACGCGCTGCACGGGGTCGACCACGCGATCATTCCCGACCGCATCGAGGCCGGTACCTTTCTGCTCGCCGCCGCGGCGGTGGGCGGTGATGTGCTGGTCGAGCACGTGGTGCCCGAGCACGTCGAGCCCATCTGCGCGCGCCTGCGCCTCACGGGCTGCGAGATCGTGCGCGAGGGCACGGGCATGCGCGTGCGCTCCGGCGGCGCGGGCACCCTGCGCGCGGTGGACCTCTCCACCTCGGGCTTTCCCACCGACATGCAGGCGCAGTTCATGGCCCTGCTCACCCTCGCGCGGGGCACCAGCGTGATCACCGAGTCGGTGTTCGAGAACCGCTTCATGCACGTGCCCGAGCTCACCCGCATGGGCGCCGACATCGAGGTCCGCGGGCGCACGGCGATCGTGAACGGCGTGGCCTCGCTCAGCGGTGCGAGCGTGATGGCCACCGACCTGCGGGCCAGCGCGAGCCTGGTCATCGCCGGCATGGCCGCCGCGGGCGAGACCGAGGTGCGCAGGGTCTACCACCTCGACCGGGGCTACGAGGCCATCGAGAAGAAGCTCACGCCCCTCGGCGCGAAAATCCGACGGGTGCAGGGCGGGTCGTGAGCGCCGCACCGCTCACCGTGGCGATGCCCAAGGGGCGGCTGGGCAAGCAGCTCGCGGCCCGCATGGTGCCTCGGGGCGCGCCCGCGTCGCTCTTCGACGAGCGCGACCGCACGCTGCTGCGCGAGGCCGAGGTGAACGGGCTGCACCTCCGCGTGCTGCTGCTCAAGCCTGACGACGTGCCGACGTACACCGAGCAC
>JBILLI010000951.1:0-2745 GCA_044376155.1 Polyangiales bacterium | reverse complement strand
GCGAAAGAGGGCCACGAACGCGCCGTGGACCACCATCGCGAGGGCGAAGAAGATCGCCCCGAGGCCGAGCTCGCCGAGGCTGTGACCCGCCACCGCGCGCGACGCGAGGAGGGCCGTGGCGATCATGTGCGACGCGCCGGCGATGGCGGCGGAGGGGTTGTCTTCGTCGAGCTCCGCGTCGAGGCGACCGCGGAGCAGCGCGCGCAGCGAGAGCCGCCCCACGCCGAGCACCATCACCAGGCCCGCGACGGCGTAGGCCGCGGTCCAGCGCAGGTCGGCGACGAGGCCCTCGCCGCGGACGTTGTGCTTCACCACCGCGGCGCCCACGAGGAGCACCCCGAGGAGCTCGCCCACCGTGAGCAGACGACGGGCGGTGTTGGCCTTCGCGCCGCGGTCCATCAGGGCCCGCGCGGCGCGGTGCAGAGACAGCATCGCGACGAAGGTCCCGACGGCGAAGAGCGCGACGTAGCGCGTGTGCGGCGACATGCGCGGGAGCGTACCAGCGGGGCGCGGGCCCGCGGTATGATCCCGCGCGTGAGCGACGACGGGATGCTGCGCGGGGTGCCCGAGACCGGGCTCACGGGGATCTACGGCCGACCCTTTCTCCCGCTGGAGCCCCTGCTCGACCTCGCGGCCCTCGACGCCGTCCACGACGAGGTCTGCCTCGCCCTCGCGCAGATGCCCGTGGACTACACGGGCGGCAGCCACCGGGCCATGGGGATCATGCCCCCGGGCACCGAGGCCGAGGCGCTGGTGGACTACGTCGAGGTGATCCGCGGCCTCGACGACGAGGGCTTTCGGGTCTTTCGCAGCCTGGGCGACGTCGACCCCGACGAGGCCGAGGGCGACCCCCACGACCGCGGCGCGTGGGGCGAAGAGCGCGCGATCCCCTTGTCGCGCAAGCAGATGTTGTGGCTCAAGGTTCGCCACGGGGTGTACTTCCCGTGGAAGGGGTACGTGGAGCTGATCCCCAACCGCTGGTGGGACGGCAAGGCCGACCCGCGCGGCAAGCGCTTCACCCGCCACGCCGAGGCGCTGCTCCCGCGCACCCTGGCCTTCGTGCGATCGCTGCCCTTCACCCACATCGGGCGGTGCAACATCATGGGCCTCGAGGCCCACGACCACGGCACGGTGCACCGCGACGGCGACCCCCGCACGCAGCGGGCGCCCGACCATTTCATCACCCTCTGCCCGGCGCCCACCAAGCGGCTGTACCTCTGGGACGCGCAGCGCCGCGCGCGGGTGGAGGTGCGGGGCAGGGCGTACTGGTTCAACGACCACGACTACCACGGGGTCGAGGCCGACCCCTTCTTCCGCTACTCCATCCGCGTGGATGGTGTATTCACAGAGGCGTTCCTCGCGTCGCTGCGGGAGAGCTTTGGAGGATCGGCGTGAGCGAAGACCAGGAGCGCTTCGAGCGGGACGTCACCGTCGACGACCCCGGCATCGTGGGCGCGCGGTGGTGGAACCAATCCCTGCAACGCCGCGCGGCCGAGGGCGACGTCTCCCGGCGCAGCGCCCTCGGGGCCATGAGCGCCGTGGGCGCGGTGGTCGCCGTGGGGGCCGTGGGCATGGGCGGCGCGTGCCTCGTGGGCATCGCGGGGGGCTTCGACGACGACACCGAGACCCGCACCGAGCCCTCGCTCACCGCGCAGCAGCGCTACGGGTGGGACCTCGGCGCCCGCCACGAGCCCCTGCCGTTCAAGGTGATCACCCGCCACGAGCCCTTCGACACCGCCGCGCTCGCGCGGGACCTCGCCCCCGTGACGTGGCGGCACGTCTACCAGAGCGCCCTGCTCGACGCGCCCGACGCGGTGCCCCAGCAGAACCTCGGCGAAGAGACCGTGAGCCCGCGGCCCCTGCGCGGGGTGATGGTCGCGGGTGTGCCCGTGGGGGTCGAGCGCTTCATCGCCGTGGGCCTGGGGCTCGCGCGCATCTTCGCCGACCGCGGCGCGCGCACGGCGCTGGTGGTGGACCTCACGGGCCCTGAGTCCGTCGCGCTGGCCGCGGGCGCGGCGTCGGTGTTCGAGCCCGTGCTCGCCATCGCCAACTGGCCGCACCCCCGCGGGGTGGTGCACTCGCAAGACACCCTCGCCACGGCGCTGCAGTGCCATCGGTACTTTCACGACGCGAAGGCCACGCGCGCGGCCGGCGCGCCGCCGTGCTTCGTGCTCGAGCGCAACCGCCTCACGGGCGCGGTCACCTCGGATCAGTTCGACAACCGCTTTCTCGCGCAGCTCCCGAGCGCGGCCACGCTGCGCGCGGGGGGCATCGAGCGGGTGCTCTACGTGGTCCCCTTCGCGACCGACCTCCCGGAGCTCGACGACATCAACGAAGACCTCGTGGCCTGGGCCGCGGCGGGCATCGAGGTCCGCGCGATGGGCGCGGGGTCGTTCATGCCCGGACCCGACGGGGCGTACTACTACGGCGGCAACCCCTCGATGGAGGCCGGGTTCTTCTACACCTACCCCTGGGGCACGCCCGGGCCCGGCGCTGTGTTCGCCGTGGTCGACCCCCGCGCGGCGGCGTACCGGCCCGCGCGCCGGGTCACCACGCTCGCGCGCAGCACCGCGGGGCCGTCGTTCGGCACGGTGGCGCTGGTGGTGTCGGGCGCGGCGGTGCTCGGCGCGGCGTTCGATCGACGAGGCTCGTGGCACCGCGCGGGCGGCGGCTGGGGAGGCGGCTGATGGACCACGCGATTCTGGCGATGGAGCTGTGCTTCCCGATGATCCCGGGTGACGCGCT
>JBILLI010000950.1:0-2746 GCA_044376155.1 Polyangiales bacterium | reverse complement strand
CATCGCCGCGGGTCAGACCCTGCAGTTGGGCAAGGCCGCGGGCGAGCCTCTGGACATCTACATCAACGGTCGGCTCCTCGGCCGCGGCGAGGCCGTGGTCCTCGGGGACCGCTATGGCGTTCGCATCACGGAGATCCTCGGCGCCGACGTGATCGGAGGCCGGTCGTGATGCGCCGCAATCACCTCGCCCTCGCCGCGGCCCTCGCGGTGGCGCTCCCCGGCGCCGTGCTCGCGCAGGAGGCCCCGGCCGTGGCCGCGCCCGCCGTGGCCGCGCCCGCCGTGGCCCGCCCGCTCAACGCCGTGGCCCGCCCGCTCAACGCCGCGACGCGCCCGCTCAACGCCCCGCGCCCCGCGCTGCCGGTGCGCCCCGCGCTCCCCCCGCGCCCCGCGGTGAGCGGGTCGAACACGGCGATGCAGGCCGCGATTCAGAACGCCGTGGCCGCCGCCCTCGCCGCCGAGCGCAGCCGCACCGCCGCGGGCACGACCGCCGCGGTGGCCGAGCCCGCGGTGAACGCCCCCGAGGCCGCGCCGCCGCCGGCCCCGGCCGCGCCGACCACCCCCACGCCGCTGAACCTCCGCGGCGAGGGCACGGCCGCGGCCCCGGGCAGCGCGCCCTCGTCGGGCACGCCGTGGGCCATTCCCCTGATGCTCCTCGCGGGCCTCGCGGGCCTCGGGGTCTTCGTCGCGAAGCGCCGCCCCGACCTGCTCAGCGCCCTGCGCTCGCAGGCGGGCATCCCCACGACGGGGTGGAACGGCTCGCTCACCGTGCTGCGCCGCACGGGCCTCGGGATGCGCAACGAGCTGGTGGTGGTGGAGCTCAACGGACAGGTGATGCTCCTCGGGGTGACCCCGGGGTCGATCCAGTCGCTCGCGGTGCTCCCGGAGGAAGAGTTCTCGCAGGAGGAGGCCGCCCCCGCGAAGGAGGAGATCAACGTGCTCGGCGAGCGCTTCGCGGCGATCCTCGACGCCGCCCGCACGCAGCCGCGCAAGGCCGAGCGCGCCGAGAGGCGCCCCGCGGAAGACCTCGGCGTCGAGGAGCAGGCCCGCGGTCTGCTCGGGCTCCGCGCCTCCGAAGGCTGAGCCCACCGATGGACCCCACGCAGCTCCTCACGAACGCGCCCGCGCTGTCGGGTCAGCTCCGCGTCCTCGCGCTGCTGACGGTGCTCTCGCTGCTGCCGGCGATCGCGCTGACGATGACCAGCTTCACGCGGATCATCGTGGTGCTGGGCTTCGTGCGCACGGGCGTCGGCGCGCAGCAGGCGCCGCCCAACCAGGTGCTCGTGGGGGTCGCGCTCTTCATGACCCTCTTCGTCATGGGACCCACCACCACGCGCATCGCCGAGACCGCGTGGGCCCCCTACCAGCGCGGGGAGATCACCGAGGTGCAGGCCCTCGACCGCGCGGTCACCCCGCTGCGCGCGTTCATGCTCCGGCAGACGCGCGAGCGTGACCTCGCCCTCTTCTACGAGGCCGCGCAGACCGCGCTGCCGCGCACCGAGGAGGAGGTGCCCCTGCGCATCGCCGTGCCCGCGTTCGTGGTCAGCGAGCTCACCACGGCGTTTCAGATGGGCGTGCTGGTGCTGCTGCCCTTTCTCATCATCGACCTCGTGGTGTCGGCGCTCTTGATGAGCATGGGCATGATGATGGTCCCGCCCTCGACGCTGAGTCTGCCCATGAAGCTCCTGCTCTTCGTGGTGGCCGACGGCTGGCACCTGCTCATCGCGAGCCTGCTCCGGAGCTTTCCATGACCGTCGACGGCGCCCTCTCGCTGATGTCCGAGCTCCTGCGCACCGCGGTGCTGCTCGCGGGCCCTCCCCTCGGGGTGTCGCTGCTCGCGGGGCTGCTCGTGGGCGTGGTGCAGACCGCCACGCAGGTGAACGAGGCCAGCGTCTCGTTCGTGGTGAAGGTCGTCGCGGTGACCGCGGTGATGTTCGGCGTGGGTCCCACCCTGGCGGCGCACATGGTGAGCTACACCACGCGCTCCCTCGAAGCCGTGGCCCACGTGGTGCGATGATCGCGCTGGCCATCGCGTACGGGCTCGCGGTGTGCCGCCTCGCGGGCTTCATCGCCGTCTCGCCCTTTCCCGGGCAGATGCTGGGGTGGAGCGGGCGCATGGGGCTCCTCGCGGGCCTGTCGCTCTTCGCCGCCCTCGGGGTGAACGCGCCGCAGTGCCCCACGACCCTCTCCGTGGCGGTGTTCCCGCTGGCGCTCGGGGAGTTCCTCGTGGGGCTGGTGATCGGCTTCGCGTTCTACCTGTGCCTCTCCGCGGCCGACATGCTGGGCCACGCGATCTCTCTGGGCAGCGGGCTCTCGATGCCCTCGGTGCTCAACCCCAACACCGCCAGCGCGGAGTCTCCCCTGTCGCGGGTGCTCACCCTCGGCGCCCTCGCCATCGCCCTCGGCGCGGGGGTGCACCGCGTCGCGCTGGGGATGCTCCTCGCCTCGTTTCGCGCGGTGCCCATGGGCGCGCGGCTCTCGCCCGAGGGGGTGATGCAGACCGTGGTGGACCTCGCCGGCGCGTCGCTCTCGGTGGGCCTGCGCCTCGCCATGCCGGTGCTCGGGGTGACCCTGGTGGTGCAGCTCTCCCTCGCCATGATCGCCCGCGCCGCGCCCGCGCTGCAGATCTTCGCCGTGGGGCTCTCGGTGCTGGTGCTCTCGGGACTCGTGGTCCTCGGGCGCGCGCTCACCGACATCGGGCACGCGCTGGCGGAGCACCTCGGGGCGGTGGGTCCGTGGATCGAGCGGG
>JBILLI010000005.1:0-33361 GCA_044376155.1 Polyangiales bacterium | reverse complement strand
GCCATCGACGCCGTGCGCGCGCAGCGCACCCTCGCGCGCTTCTGGGACACCGCGCTGCGCCGACTGGACCGTCGCTACACCCCCCGTCGTCGCGGTGAGCAGGAAGCCGCCACGCTGCGCCCGCTGCAGTCGCTCCCGCTCTACGTCTCGCCCTCCCTCGACGAGGCCCTGGCGCACGACGGCAACTGGCCCGGAGACTTCACCTGGGCCTCGGTGGCGCGGGCGATGTCGGCGCTGCGGAGCCCCAACGACTGGCCGCACCGGGTCTTCGCGGAGGTCCGCGGGCTGCACCAGCACCAGGTTGACCGCGATCCGGTGTGGGCGACGCTCCCGGCGTCGTCGCAGGAGCGCGCGCCCCTCTTCGCCTCCCTCGTGGACTACTGGCGCACCGGCACCTGGGCCCCCGCGCGGGACGCGCCCGCGTTCTACCGCAGCGCGCGCATGCGCCGCGTCGTCGACGCCGCCGCGGGCTGGAACACCGAAGACGTCCTCCGCGTGCTCGGCCCGCCCGACGAGGAGGGGGTGATGGCGCTGGCCGCGGTGGCGCCGCGGCTCACGGGGCGACGACCGTCGGCGACGCACTGGCTCCAGGTGGCCCTCGGCGCGCGCTCTCCCACCACACGCACCGCCGCTGCCCAGGTGTTGCACCTCGCGCGCGTGGTGAGCGCCGCGCGACGGCTGCGCCTGAACGAGGTCGCCGCCGAGGCCGAGCGACTCCGGGCCGCTGCACTCGACGCGCTCCTGCGACAGGACCCCTGGGTCACCGCCGTCCTCGACACCCTTCGCTGACGCGCGTTGCGCCGCGCGGGCGCTCTCTGCGAAGGTCCCGACCCCACCCCATGTTCCGCGACGAACGACTCCGACGGCTGCTCCTTGCGCTCGCGCCGCCCTCGCGCGCGCCCGATCCCTCACGCCGTCGGCTGCTCCTTGCGCTCGGCGCGGGCGCCGCGTCCTGCGCCATCGGGACCTCGTACCGCGACCTCGCCGAGGTCCCGCGACGCGAGGTCTCCGAGCGCGCCCGGGTCGACGTCGCCGTGGTCGGCGCGGGGCTCGCGGGCCTCGTCGCCGCGATGCGCCTGCGCGCGCGGGGCGTACAGGTCGCGCTCTTTGAAGCGGGAGGTCGGGTCGGCGGTCGCGCCTTCACGAGCCGCGAAGACTTCCCGCGCCGCGCCGAGCTGGGCGGGGAGTTCGTCGCGCCCGAACATGCTGCGATCCGCGCGCTCGCGGCCGAGCTCGGCGTCGCGCTGGTGGACCTCGGCGAGGCGCCCGCGGAGGCCGAGGCGAAGATCCTCCTGAACGGCGAGGCGTGGTCGGAGTCACAGGCCACCGGGCTGCTGCGCCCGCTGCTCCCCCTCGTCGCCCGTGACCTCGCGGCGGTCGGCAGCGGCCCCGTGACGTGGGAGCACCACACCCCCGGCGCCGAGGCCCTCGACCAGCTCTCGGTCGCCGCGTGGCTGGAGCGCAACTCGGTGAACGGCGCGCCCCGCGCGTTGGTCGAGACGCTGTTCACCACAGAGTTCGGCGCCGACGCCGAGGCCCAGAGCGCGCTGCCCTTCCTGCGCTCCCTCGGGCGCGCCAGCGGTCGCCTCGGGCGTGCCCTGCCGCGGGGCGGTCGCTTCGTGCTGCGCGATGGCACCGACGCGCTGGCCCGCGCCGCGTTGCAGCGATTCGGCGGCGACACGCGCATGGAGCACGCGCTCGTCGCGCTGCGCGCCGACGCCCAGGGCGTGCGCTGCACCTTCGACCGCGGCAGCCGGGCGGTGGAGGTTGAAGCCGGACGGGTGATCCTCGCGCTGCCCTTCTCGCAGCTGCGTCGATGCGAGCTCAGCGCAGAGCTCCCGCGGGCGAAGCGACGCGCCATCGACGAGCTGGAGTACGCCACGGCGGCCAAGGTGCTCGTGGGGCTGCGGGAGCGCCCGTGGCCGGGCTCCCGCGGCGGCGAGTCGCTCTCCGACGGCGGGGTCTACCACGCGAGCTGGGACGCCGTGGCCGGGCTCCCGGGCGACACCGCGGTGCTCGCGGCGTACAGCGCCGGGCGCGTCGGGGTGCGGGTGGGCGAGAGCAACCCCGAGGCGCAGGGGAGGCGCTTCGTCGACGCCGCCGACGTGATCTACCCCGGGCTCGCCAACGCCTTCACCGGCCGCGCCGCGCGGATGCACTGGGCCAGCGCGCGCTTCTTCGAGGGCTCGTTCGCGGTGTACGGGCCGGGGGATGTCACGCGCCTCGGGGGAGCCGAGGCCTTCGCCGTGGGGAGGCTGCACTTCGCGGGGGAGCACACGGGCGGAGACGCCCGCGGGAGCATGGAGGGCGCGGTGGCCTCGGGGGAGCGCGCCGCGGCGGAGGTCCTCGCCGCGCGTTGAAGGGATGGAGCCCGCGGCCGTTCGTGCGTCCCGCGGACCATGCCCAGTCAACCCACCTCGCCTCGCCTCCGTGTTGCCCTGCTCGCCGTCGCGCTCGCCGCGGCGTGCACCTCGCGGCCCACGCCCTCTGAGCGTGTCGAGGGGCCCGCGGACCCCCTCGCGGTGATGACCCGCCTCGCCTCGCCCGAGCCCACCTGGGCGCAGGCGCTGGACCCCGACGAGGGCGCGCTCACCCGCGAGGCCCACGGGTGGCGGGTGCACGCGCGGCGAGGGCGCCCGGCACCCCTCGACGCCCGCTTCGCCGATCGGGGTGACGGACTCGTCGAGGTGCGCGACCGCGCGAGCGATGCGACCCCGTGGCTGAGCCTCCGGCCCGAGGGCGCGGCGTCAGTGCCCGCCGAGTCGCGCGGTGGTGTGGTCCTCGCGCGAGACGTCTGGCCCGCCACGGACCTCGCGTGGAGCGCCCGCGGGCATCGCGTGGAGCTCTTTCTCCTCCTCCGCGACGCGTCTGCGCCCACCGAGTTCGCGTGGACCCTCCCACACACCGCCGCGCTGCGCGACGCGCGGGAGATGCCCGACGGCTCGATCCTCGCGTCCGACGCCGACGGGCTGCCGCGGCTGCTGATTCCCCAGGCCACGGCCCGGGACGCGCGGGGCGAGCGTCGGGTGGCCCAGCTCACGCTGCGCGAAGGTCGCCTGCGCGTGCGCCTCGACACGCGCGGGATGCAGTTCCCGGTGCTGCTGGACCCGGCCTTCGAGATCCCGCTGTGGCGCAACCCTCCGCTCACGGTGCGCCCGCCCGTGACCACCGACCCGAGCTTCGCGTGGGTCGGCACCCGCGGCGTCGGCGTGCTCTGGACGGGCAGCGGCAGCAGCGGCGCGCAGCTCTGGGAGTGGGACGGCGAGCGCTGGACCCGACCCTTCATCGACAGCGCCTTCCCCGCCGCGCGCAACGGCGGGCTCACCTGGGACAGCACCCGCGACGAGGTGCTGCTCTACGGCGGCAACGTCGGCACCGAGCGCCGCGGCGACCTCTGGCGCTACAACGGCGTGACGTGGTCCGAGGTCACGTGGACCGGGGCAGGCCCCGAGGCCCGCGCGGGCATGGCCGTCGCGTACGACCCCTCGCGTCGCGTGCTGATGGTCACGGGCGGCGTGTTCTACGACCAGGCCCTCGCGCCGCCCACCGACGTGCGCAGCGACCACTGGGAGTTCTCCGCGTCGACCAGCACCTGGACGCGCCGACTCCTGCACGGGGCCACCGAAAGCTTCCGCGCCCGCTGGCGCCACCGCATGGCGTGGGACAGCCGCCGCGCCGTGATGGTCCTCCTCGGCGGATGTGACCAGCCGGGCGGCACCTGGTACCGCGACCTCTACGAGTACGACCCCGTCGCGAACCGCTGGGTGGAGCGCGTCCCGCAGAGCGAGCGTCCCGACTTCGAGGGCGAGTTCGCCGCGGCCTACGACCCCTACCGCGGCCGCCTCGTGGCCTACGGCGGCGGACGCAGCACCGTGTGGGAGTGGGACGGCATCCAGTGGCTCTCCCACCTCGCCGCGGGCAGCCCGGGACCGGTGCGCGGCAACGCCGCCGCGTTCGACCTCGTGCGCCGGCGCTTTCTCACCTACGGCGACGCGGGCGGCTCCAACGAGCTGCACGAATTCGCGAGCCGCGGCACCGCCTGCGGCGACGCCTCCGACTGCCTCACCGGCGCGTGCACCGACGGCGTGTGCTGCAACACCGACCGATGCGGCGCGTGCGCGCGCTGCGACGGCGGCGGGTTCTCGACCTCGGGGGTCTGCTCCCCGGTGCGCAGCGCCGACGACGACACCTGCACCGGCCCGCGCACCTGCAACGCCGAAGCGGCCTGCGTCGCCCGGCCCTGCGGGTCGTCGAGCCAGTGCGGCCCCGGCGGCAACTGCGTCGACGGCGTGTGCTGCGACCGCGCCTGCGACGGCGCGTGCGAGGCCTGCACCGCGGCGAAGAAGGGCAGCGGACTCGACGGCGCCTGCGGCCCCATCGCCCCCGACCAGGACCCCGACCGCGAGTGCGCCGCGGGCACCGGCTTCAGCGCCGTCTGCGTGCCCGGCGTCTGCGACGGCGCCGCGCGCTGCCGGATCAACGTCGGAACCCCTTGCGCCCCAGCGCGTTGCATCGACGCCGTGACCGCCCAGCGCCCCGCCGCGTGCGCCGCCGACGGGAGCTGCACCCCTCTCACGCGCTCGTGCACCCCCTACCGCTGCAACGACGGCGACTGCCTCGTGACCTGCGACAACGACAGCGAGTGCGCCCCGGGCTCGGGTTGCCTGCGCGGCCGCTGCGCGCCCCTCACCCCCGACGGCGGCGCCTGCGAGGCCCCCAACCGCTGCCTCTCCGGCCACTGCGTCGACGGCGTCTGCTGCGACCGCGCGTGCGACGGCGCCTGTGAGGCCTGCACCGCCGGGCGCCGCGGCGCGGGCGTCGACGGCACCTGCGGGCCCGTGGCCGCCGACACCGACCCCGACGGCGACTGCGCCGACCCTCAGGGCGTCGACGCGCCCTGCGCCACGGGCGTCTGCAACGGACAGGGCGCGTGCCGGGTGAACGACGGTCTCACCTGCGCCCCCGCGAGCTGCGCGAGCCCCACCGTCGCGCGCGGCGCCGGGGTGTGCGCGGGCGGGCTCTGTCGCGCCGGCGCGGTGCAGCGCTGCGACCCCGGAGTCTGCGCGGCCGGCGCGTGCCTCGCCAGCTGCGACCGCGACGAGCAGTGCACCGACCTCGCGTTCTGCCTCCAGGGACGCTGCGTGCCGCGACTCGCCGACGGCGCGATGTGCGCGGCGTCCACCGCCTGCCAGAGCGGACACTGCGTCGATGGCGTGTGTTGCAACCGCGCCTGCGACGGCACCTGCGAGGCCTGCACCGCGTTGCAGAAGGGCGGCGGCAGCGACGGCTTCTGCGGCGCCGTGGCCTCGGGCGCCGACCCCGACGGCGAGTGCCCCGACGCCAGCGGCGACGACGCGGTCTGCCAGCCCGGCGTCTGCGACGGACTCGGCGCGTGCATGATGCGACCGTCTTCCCCGTGCGGCACGCCTTCGTGCGTGGGCGACACCTCCCGCCGCGTCGCGGGCTCCTGCGGCAGCAACGGCCGCTGCGTGCCCGGCCCCGTCGGGAGCTGCGGCGGCTTCGCCTGTCGCGAAGGGCAGTGCCTCCGTCGATGCGCCCTCGACGTCGACTGCGGCCCCGGCGTGCGCTGCCTCGACGGCGCGTGTGAGGTCCCCCGCGAACTCGGCGCGAGCTGCGTCACCGACCGCGCCTGCGCGAGCGGACACTGCGCCGACGGCGTGTGCTGCGACCGGGCGTGCAACGGCGCCTGCGAGGCGTGCTCCGCCGCGCGGCGAGGGGAGGGGGCCGACGGCGCGTGCGGGGTCGTGCGCCGCGGCCTCGACCCCGACAACGAGTGCCCTACGGGCGTCGACGGGCTCTGCCAGCCAGGCGTCTGCGACGGCGCCGGCGCCTGTCAGATCAACGCCGGGACCATCTGCGCCACGCCGCGCTGTCATGACGCGCAGACCGCCGTCGCCGCCGCGCGCTGCCAGGCCGACGGTCGCTGCGAGGCGGCCGCGCGACGGAGCTGCGACGGGTACATCTGCCGCGACGGGGCGTGCCTCCAGCGGTGCACCGCCGACGGCGACTGCGGGGCGGGGATGCGCTGCGAGTTCGGCGGCTGCGTCACCCCCCCGCCCGACGCCGGGGTCGTGCCCGACGTGCCCGCGGAGCCCACCCCCGACCGCGTCGAGCCCATGCCCGATGTGATCTCCGACGTCGTGAACGACCTCGTCATGCCCGACGCGCCCGACGTGGTCACCGTCGATGTGCCCGCTGCCCCTGACGCGCCCCCGCCCCCGCCGGATCGCTTCACCGGCGGCCCCGCCTGCGGCTGCCAGCACCCCGGGGTCGGCGCGCGCGGCGGCCTCGCCTCACTCCTCGCCACGCTCATCGCGGTGCTTCACCGCCGCCGGAGGGTCCGATGAACCGCCTCGTCCCCGCGGCGCTCTTCGCCGCTGTCACCCTGCTCACCCCGACGCTCCGCGCGCAGGTGCGCTGGGCCCTCGACCGCTTCGACCCGACGCCCGCGGGAGACCCCTTCGTCGCCGTGGACCATCCCCGCTACGGCGGCACGGACCGCACCTCGGTCGCCGCCGCACTCCGCCTCGCCTACGCGTACGAGCCCCTCGTGGCGCGCGCCGTCGGGCAGGCGCCGCGCCCGGTGGTGACCCACAGCGTGACCTCCCACCTCGGCGTCGCGATTCGCGCGTGGGGCCGCGTCGAGTTCGACCTCGCGGTGCCCGTCTCGCTGGTGGAGAGCGGACGCGACGACGGCAACGGCCCCCGCGCCTTCAACGCCGCGTCGGTCGGCGATCCGCGTCTCGGCGCTCGGCTGCGCCTCCTCGGCGCGCTCGACGGCCCTGCGTCGCTGCACCTCGGCGTGCAGCTCTACCTGGGCTTCCTCGGCATCACGCCCGCCGCCGCGAACCAGAGCGACGGGTGGGCGCGCGGTCGCTTCACGCTCATCGGCGCGGGTCGCCTCGGCGCGCTGCGGTGGTCGCTCACCACGGCCGTGCACGCCCGACCGACGACCCGGGTGCAGGGGGACGTCGTCGCGTCCAACGAGCTCCAGGTCGGGGCCGCAGCGGCCTACGGCTTCGCCGACGGGCGCGTGCTCGTGGGCCCCGAGCTCTGGCTGCGCACCGCCCTCGACGCGCCCTTCGGCGACGGAAGAACCTCCCTCGAAGCGAGCATCGGCGCGAGGGTTGAGCTCTCGGCCGACCTCGCGCTCCAGGTCTCTGCGGGCCCGGGGCTGCTCAGCGCGCCGGGCACGCCGAACCTCCGCGCCCTCGCGGGCCTCACCTGGGAGCCCGGCTCTTCGCGAGGAAGGTGACCGCGAGCGCCGCCGCGGGCACCGCCGCCGCCCACTCCGCAGACCGCAGAGGGATCAGCAGCCACAGCGCGAAGACCAGCCACGCCGCGCCCGTCACCGCGGCGATGCGACGCTGCGCGAGGGACCCCAGGTGCGTGACGCGCCCCTGCAGCAGCACCCGCACGACGATCACCAGCGTGCCCAGCGCCGCGAGCGCGAGACTCACCGTCGCCGCCGCGAAGGCCGCGCGCTGGAGCGGCGTCGACCACGAGACCTCCGCGGTCGCGCTGCGCAGCGCTGCGTCGAGCACGCGACGCGCTTCGGGCTCCTCCGCGGCGAGGGCGAGCACCGAGAGCTGCACCGCGTTCCCGCGGGTCGGGAGCAGCACGGCGAGCCGGAACACCGGGGCCCCGACGGGGGTGCGCGCGCGTCCCTCGCTGGCCGGCAGGATGTGCCCGAGGCCGCGAAGGGAGGTGGGGTGATCGTCGAACCCGAACGGCGCGCCGAGGGTGAACGCCGCGCGCTCGTCGGAGGTCAGCGCGCGCTGCGGCAGCTCGCCGCCGAGGCGAAGGAGCTGCACGACCATCGGCCCGCGCGGTGGGAGAGGCGGACGACGAAAGGTGTCGACGACCGAGGCGTGCCGCTCCTGCGGCCGAAAGGGCACGAATTCTGGCGGGACCGCGATCGAGAGGGCGGGCTCCGTGAAGCGATGCCGGGTCTGCGCGTGCGCCACGGCCGCGAAGGCGGCGAGCGCGAGCGCGACAGATGGAGCCGGGGAGCGCACACCCCAGCATAACCCCCGCGAGGCGTCGCGCGGAGTATACTGCCCGACGCCCATGGCGCTGGACCTCGACGCGCTCTCCTTCACCGAGATGATCCGCCTGCGGGACGAGCTCTCGAGCGCCCTCCACCGGCGCTTCGGCCGCGACCTGGCGCTGGTGTTCACCGACGTCGTCGGGTCGACGAACCACTTCGCGCGCTTCGGCGACGCCGCGGGGCGGGCGATGCAGCAGCGGCACTTTGACCACCTCGCAGCGGCGATCGCGGGGCGCAGCGGCCGCGTGGTCGACACCGCGGGCGACGGCGCCTTCACGGTCTTCGCCTCGATGGACGATGCCGCCCGGGCGATGATCGCGATGCAGAGCGCCATCCTCGCGGGCAACTACGGCCGCGACCGCCTCCAGCGGCTCTCGGTGAGGGTGGGCATCCATTGGTCCAGCGCGCTCACCGACGGCGCGGTGGTGAGCGGCGACGGCGTGAACCTCTGCGCGCGCGTCGCGGGTGCGGCCGAGCCGGGCGGGGTGCTTGTGACCCGCGCGGGGTTCAGCGCCCTCGCGTCCGACCTCCGTCCGCGGTGCCGCGATCCCCAGTCCGTGAGCCTCAAGGGCATCCCCTACCCCGTGGAGGTGCTGCGCATGGACTGGCTCGACCTCTCGCGCTTCCCCACCCACGTCGAGGTCGTCGAGGCCCGCGTCCGCGTCGCGCTGCCCGAGCAGGAGGTGATCTCCTTCGGCCGCCTGCACATGAGCGACGGGGTCACCGCCAACGACGTGGTGCTCACGCTGCCCGACGACCTCGCGCTGCAGCGCATCTCCCGCTGGCACTTCGAGCTCCACCGTCACGCCGATGGGTTCCACGTGCGGCCCGTGAGCTCACAGGGGGTCGAGGTCGACGGCGCGCTCGTGGCCAAGGGCGACGAGGCGCTGCTGCGCCCCACGTCTGAGCTGCGGCTCGGGGGCGTGATGACCCTGCGCTTCCGCCGCGAGGCGCCGAAGGTCCGCGGCGCGGGCATCGCCGACGCCACGGTGCAGTTCAACCCGGGCAACGACCTGCTGCCGTCGCGCACGATCCCCGACGACCCCTGATCGCCGCCGAACGCTCCCGCGGGCCTTGACCCGTCGCGCGCCAACGGCGGATAAACAGCACCAAGGCGTTTGGGCGCGTCGAGGGGCACCTTCGCCCCTCCATTCTGGGAGAGGAGCAGCGTCGTTGGATCAGCGCACCGTTCTCGCGCGCCACCCGGTGTATGCGTCCCTCCCGCCCGAGTTGATCGCGCAGCTCGCGGCGCGAGGGGTGTTCCGCCGATACCGCCGCGGCGACTCGATCTGGAAGAAGGGCGACCCCGCGCGGGAGTTCTACGTCGTCGTGCAGGGCCTCGTGGCGCTCTTCGTCCCTTGCGGCGCAGGGCGTTCGATCATGGTGGGGCTCTTCGAACCCGGACAGTCCGTCGGCGACGCCCAGGCCCTCGAGGGCTCGGCCTACACCAGCGCGGCCTTCGCCTTCACCACCCCGCAGACCGTGCTCGCGCTCGACCGCGCCGAGGTGCTCGCCGCCCTCGCGCTGCACGGCGCCGCCGCCCTCGCGCTGGGGCGCGGGCTTGGCCGCGTGAACGAGCAGCTCACCCGACGGCTCGCGCTCTCCACCACCACCGCCGACGCGCGCCTCGCGCGCATCCTGCTCGACCTCGGCGAGCGCTTCGGCGACGAGCTCGAAGACGGCTCGGTGCTGATCCCCCTGCGGGTGACCCGCGCGCAGCTGGCGTCGCTGGTGGGCGCCACCGTCGAGACCACCATCCGCACGCTCTCCCGGTGGCACCGCGACGGGCACATCGTGAGCGACGAGCTCGGCATCGTGATCAAGCACCCCGCGCAGCTCGCGAGCCTCGCGGGCAACGAAGAGACCGCGGGCCCCGAGGCCGCGCCCCCGCCTGGGTTCGAGGTGTGACCCTCGCCGCCCGGGTGGTCATCGCGTCGCTCCGCGCGGGCGAGCGCGTGCGGTGGACCGTGCGCGGGGCGAGCATGTGGCCCGCCATCCCCGACGGCTCCGAGGTCGAGGTGACGCCCTGCGCGGCCGACGCGCTGCGCCCCGGAGACATCGCGGCCTACGCCCGGGGAGACACCGTGGTGGTGCACCGGTTGCTGGGCCGACGCGACGGCGCGCTGCGGTTCCGCGGCGACAGCCTCGGCCGCGAAGACGCGCCCGTGCGCCCCGACGACGTGCTCGGACGCGCCGTGGTGCTGCGCCGCGCGCCGCTGCGCTGGTCCCGGCCGCGGCGGGCCAGACTGCTCGGCGCCGCGCGGGCCGCGCTTGCGTGGCTGCGCGCCATGGCGCAACCCTCCGCCCCGCGATGAGCGAATGGAACCTCTCCCTCGCGGGTCTCCCGGTGCGCGTGCGCGCGCACGGTGCGGTCAACCATGAACACGTCGAGGCGCGCTTCGGGGCCTTCCAGCGCTGCCCCTGGGACGATGACCTCCCCGGCTGGTCCCTCGACGCGCGCGCCGAGGCGGCGTGGGCCCCGCCGCGCCCGGTGCAATCACCGCTGCCTGGCGCCGACACGCGCTGGCTCGACCCCGATCGCTTGGAGCTCCTGCGCACCTACGACCTCACGACGATGAACTTCGCGACGCGGCACAGCGAGAGCGTCGGTCGGCCCTCGGTGGCGAACGCGCCGGTCGTCGACCCCACGGTGCTCGACACGCCGCTGCGCTACATCGCCTCGCTCGCGCTGCCGCGGCACGAGGGGCTGCTGATGCACGCCAGCGGGTACGCCGACGCCCGCGGCGCCGCGCTCTTCCTCGCCGTCTCCGGCGGCGGCAAGACCACGACCGCGCGCAAGCTCCCGCACCAGGGCGTGCTCTCTGACGACCAGGTCGCCCTGCGCCGCATCGACGGCGCGTGGATCGCCCGCGCGCTCCCCTTTGTCGGAGAGTACCGCCGCGCCACCACGCCCCACGGCGGCCCCCTCCGCGCGCTCGCGCTGCTCGCCAAGGGCGACGCGCTCTCGCTGCGCCCGGTGAGCGCCGCCGAGGCCATCGGGCCGCTGCTGCGCTGCGCGGTGAGCTTCGCGCCGGGGCCCCACGCGGCCGCGATGCTCGACCTCGCCGCCGACCTCGCGGCACGGGTGCCCGTGGTGCGGCTGACCCTCGCCCGCGACACCCCGATGGACGCCTGCCTCGACGCGCTCCTCGGCGGGAGCGTGGGGTGATCACCGCGCTCGCGTTCGGCCCCTTGCGCTATGCCCTGCGCGGGCCGTTGCCGCGCTTCCTCGCCCCCTTCGCGCGAGAGCCTCGGGGCGACGAGCTCCCGTTGGCGCTGCACGTCGGAGACGCGCCCGCGGGCGCAGTGTCGGTGCGGGGCACGGCGGTGTCGCTGGAGGGCGAGCGAAGGGTGATCCATCTCCCCGAGGGGAGCGACCCCGAGCGCGCGCTCCACGCGCCCCTCGCAGAACTCGCCGCGCGCGACCTCCCCGCCGCGGGCGCGCTGCTGCTGCACGCGAGCGCGGTGCGGGGAGAGCGCGGCGCGGTGCTGCTCGTCGGGCCCCCCTCGGTGGGCAAGACCACCTTCGCCCGGCACGACCCGGCGCGCGCCCTCGCGGGCAATGCGGTGTGCGCGTGGCGCACCGACCGGGGGTGGGTCTGCGCGGCGTTGCCCTTCGCGAGCGACCCCGACCCTGGCCTCGACGCGCCCGGGGAGCACCGCATCGAGGCCATCGTCGAGCTTCACCGCGCCGCGGCGCCGTGGTTTGAATGGCAGCCGCCCGCCCGCGCAACGGTGTCCCTCATGAAGCGGGTGGCGGCGCCGTCTCTCGATGATCCCTGCAAGCGGGCGCGCGCGTCGTGCGCCCTCGACCTCGCCGCCGCCGTTGCGCTAGCTTCCCTCGGCGTCACGGGGAGCCGCGCTGACCTGGACCACCTCGATCGATGTCTGAACCCGAGCGCCCGCCCATGAACCCCGCCGTGACCCTTCGACACAGCCCCGACGTCGCCTGGCGTCGCATCGACGGGCTGGTCGCGATCATCTCCCTCGACGCCAACCGCGTGCGGCTCCTGAACCGCGTCGGGAGCTTCCTCTGGGAACGCTGCGACGGTCACACGCCCGAGGCGCTGGTGCACGAGACCTGCGCGCGCTTCGCGGTCGACGAGTCCGTGGCGCGGCGCGACATTGAGTCCTTCGTGCAAGACCTCTTGGGCCGGGGCCTCGTCTCGGCAGAGGCGCCCCGCTGATGGGCGAGCCCTGCGCCGCGCACCCCGACGGAGGCTTCCGCAACGGGCACGACCTGCTCGCGTCCCTCGCGGCGCAGCGGCGCGCGCCCGTGGCGGCGCACCTCCAGGTCGCCGACCGCTGCAACCACGCCTGCGCGCACTGCTACCAGGTGCAGGGCACGCGGGGCGAGCTGGGCTTCGACGAGGTGCTCACCGTCCTCGACCGCCTCGCCGCGGCGGGCGTGCTGCTGCTCAACGTGAGCGGCGGCGAGGCCACGCTGCGGCCCGACCTCGTGAAGATCCTGCGCGAGGCCCGTCGCCGGGGCTTCGCGCTGCGGCTGTACACCAACGCCTTCCTCATCGATGACGCGCTCGCGGCCGAGATCGCCGCGGTGGGGCTGCTCGAGGTGCACGTCAGCGTGTACTCCGACCAACCCGCGGACCACGACGAGGTCACCCGGGTGCCGGGCTCGTGGGCGCGCACGCTGCGCGGGGTGCGGGCCCTCCGCGGCCACGGCGCGCGGGTGGTGCTCAAGGCCCCGGCGACCTCTCTGACGCCGCGGGGCGCGCAGGGCGTCGAGGCGATCGCGCGGGAGCTCGGGTGCAACTTCGTCGCGAGCTCGGAGATCACCCCGCGCGAAGACGGCTCGCTGATCACCCAACGCGTCGCGCCCCGGGCCGAAGACCTCGTGCGCGACGGGCTGCTCACCCCGTGGACGCCCTCCGACGCGCAAGACGCGCTGCGGGAGAAGAAGATCCAGCGCGGGTCGTGCGGGGTGGGCACGAAGAGCCTGGTGGTGCTCTCCAACGGCGACGTGCAGGCGTGCACCGACACCCCGTTGGTCCTCGGCAACGTCGCGACGGGGACGTGGGACGAGGTCCTCGGCGACCCCGCGATTGATCTCTTTCACGGGCTCACCTGGGGTGACGTGCACGGCTGTCGCGACTGCGACCTGCTCGGAGCCTGTGCGCGCTGTCATGCCTCGGCCCTCCACGAGGCAGGGGACTATCTCGGTCCCTACGCCGGGGCGTGCGCCCGGGCCCGCGCACGATATGCCGCTGGGGCCGGCGGTGTGGAGGTTCTCCCGCCCGAGTCGGGCTGCGCGCCAGGGCGCAGCGCGATGCTGGGCCCCTACAGGATCGAGGAGCCGGGCCGTCTACGACCTATCGCAGATGTGGTCACGATGGAGGACGAGGACCGGGTGCGCCGACACCCCTGGATCCGCCGGGGGGAGGGTGCACCGACCGTGGACCTGGTTCCGCTCCGGCTCCGGCGAGACCACCACCCACCGTGACGGCAGCGATCGTGGCGTGCCCCGATGGGACGCCACGCAGCGGGACTGTGGTACACCTCCGAACGCTCTTACTCTCCCCCTGGAAGAGGCATCGAACATGTCGAAGAAGACCTGGGCCGCGCTCCTGATGTCACCGCTCGCGGCTTCTGCCGTCGGCTGCAGTGACCCCCCTCCCACGCCCACCGGAGACAGCGGCGCCGACGTCCCCGTGCTCGCTGATGTCGCAGACGTTCCTGGTGATGTTGGCACCGACGCGCCCGCAGGCTGCCCGACGGTCGCGTTCGTGCGCCCGGTCCGCGACGCCACGCTGGGCGCCAGCGACGACCTCGACGGCATGTGCAGCAACGGCTTCACCTACAACGTCCAGGTGGCCACCAACGCGCCCGACGGCACCACCCTGCAGCTCTGGGTCAACGGCCGCAACGTGGCCAGCACGACGGTATCGTCGCCGTCCATCACGTTCCCCAACGTGACCCTCGACGTGGGCGCGCTCTCGTCGCTGGAGATCCGGCGCGAGGGCATCGAGACCGCGTGCGGCACCACCTCGGTGCGCGTCGACTGCGCGCTCCCGCGCTGCCAGATCACCGCGCCCTCGGGCTCGACCCTGCTCGCCCGCGACAATGCCGGCACGCCCGGGATGTTCGCCACCGACATCGTGGTGGGCACGAACATCGAAGACGGCCAGCCCGTGCGGCTCGCGCTGACCGGTCGCACCGAGCCCCTCGTCGCCATGGCCAGCGGCGGCACCGCGCGCTTCCGCAACGTGGCGCTCACGCCCGACGGAGCGTTCCGCGCCCGCGCGACCTGCGTGGCCCGCAACAACAACACCGGCACCAGCGCCGAGGTCACCTGGACCGTCGACTCCGTCGGACCCTCCGTGGAGGTCCAGCGGCCCATGGCGATGAGCGTCATCGGCCTCTCGGGTGACGTGAACACCATGGTGGCGGGCAACCAGTTCAGCGTCTGTGCGCGCAGCGACGCCGCCGGGCAGCGGCTCTGCGCCAGCGTCATGGGCGGCACCCCCGTCGACCCGACGGGCTGCGCCATGGTGCCGTCGAGCAGCATGACCGACGCCTGCGTCGAGGTGACCTGCCCCAGCGGCAGCGCGCCTTTCGACGTGCAGGTGCGCACGCAGGACGCCGCGGGCAACGAGACCACCCAGACCATCGCGGGCATCCGTTGTCAGTCGGCCCTTCCGAGCGTGCGCGTGGCCGCCCCGGCGGCCTACGACCCGATGAACGCGATGACCATCCTCAACGCGTCGCGCGACACCAACACCACCGCCCGCGGGCTGCAGACCGAGGTCGTGGCGTGCACCGACCGCACCGCGGGCGAGGCGCGCCTCTTCGTGCTCCCCAACTCCACCGCCGTGGCCACGGCCATGGTCGCGCCGGTCGCCATGGGTGACCCCTGCGCGACCCTGGGCATGGGCTTCGTCGGCATCGCGCGCTTCCCGGGCGTCACCCTCCCCGAGAGCTCCCCCGAGCGCACCGAGCCGGGTTCCCCCGCGCCCACGACCCCGCAGGTGCGCGTCGACGTGCAAGACACCGCGGGTGACACCGGGCAGTCGGCCGCGACCCTCTTCTACGTCGACTCCGACGCCCCGCTGGTCTCGGTCGCCAACTGCGGCAGCCTCGTGCGGCCGGGCATGAACGGCAGCGCGACCTTCGATGTCTCGGGCTCCTCGTCGGCCTATCCCGTGCGGCTCCGCATCGAGCGCACCGGCGCGATGACGCAAGAGGTGACCATCAACGCGCCGATCAACCCCCTCGGCGGGTTCCGGCAGTCGGTCACCGTCGGCGCTGGCACCAACCGGATCACCGCCACGGCCACCGACCCCGCGGGCAACGTGGCGACCTCGGCGTCGAACTGCAACGTCGAGGTCGGCAACCCCCCGACGCTCCAGTTCACCGCCCCGATGGCCCTGCAGCGCTTTACCGTGGCGACGGGTGCGACCACGACGATCACCCTCCGCACCGACGCGCCCGCGGGCACGCAGGTGACGCTCACCGTGGGCAGCCAGGCGCCGCGCACGGCGAACGTCGACGCCATGGGCATCGCGACCTTCTCGGGTGTCATGCTCCCCGAGGGGCAGGTCGTGGCGCTCTCGGCCCGCACCGCCGACGTGGGCGGGCGTGGCGCGGGCACCGCCAGCATCACGGTGGTGGTCGACACGACCGCGCCGGCGGCCCCGCCCGCGCTGATGGGCGTGGTCCCCACCACCCCGGTCAGCGCCCGCCGCGCCGGCACCGTGCGCCTGACGTGGATCGACGGGAGCGACAGCTCCACCGGCACCATCTCGCGCTACGAGCTGCGCACCAGCGACCAGCCCATCACCGCCGACAACTTCGCGATGGCGACGGTGCTGCCCGTCGCGATCACCCCGCGCGCGCCGGGCATGTCGAACACCGTCGACGTGACCCAGCTCCAGCTCGGGCGCGACAATTACTTCGCGCTCCGCGCCTTCGACGTGGCCGACAACCCCTCGCCGACCGTGGCCGCCAGCGCGGCGGTGCGCGTCGACGTGATCGTGCAGCGCGTCGACCCCATCGACATGACCACCACGGGCATCATCGGCTCGGGCGTCTCCGGCGGGTCGGACGTGAACGGCGACGGCTTCGCCGACATGGTCACGGGCTTCGGCGTGCTGCTCAACACGAACATCCGCGGCCGCGCGCGCATCCACCTCGGCAGCGCCACGGGCTTCAACGCCACCAACGTGGTCGACATCGTCGGCAGCTCGACCTCGCTCACGGGCCTCTCCGCGGCGAGCGTCGGTGACGTGAACGGTGACGGCATCGGCGACGTGGTGGTGGGCGAGGGCGGGCCCTTCGGCTCGGGCGCCACCGCGGGTCGGCTGATGATCTTCTTCGGCCGCCGCGACTGGGTCCGCGTGCCGATGAACATCGCCGCGTCCTCGGCCAACGTGATCATCGAGGGCGGCACCACGCAGACGGTGTCCGGCGCGATGGTCAACCTCGCCACGGGCAGCTTCGCCCGCGACGTGGCCCGCGTCGGCGACTTCGACGGCGACGGGATCAACGACATCGCCGCGACCATCCCGGGCGCGCGCGACGTGGCGAACAACCTCCGCGGCGCGGTGGTGGTCTTCCGCGGACGCCGCACCTGGGCCTCGAACCTCACGGCCAACGACGCCGACTTCCTCGCGATGAACACCCTCGGCGAGTCGAACTTCGCGGTGAACCTCGCCTCGGGCGGGCGGCTCATCAGCAACGACAACCGCGACGACCTCGTCGTGGGCATGGGCTCCGGCGGCAGCGGCAACGGCCGGGTGTTCGTGTTCGCCGGGCGTGACCTCACCACCCCGCTGCGGATCACCAACGCCGCCGGCGCGGGCACCTTCATGCGCGAGGGCGCGATGCTCAACGGCTCCCTCATCGACCGGCAGTACACCGGCGCGGGCGTCGGCGATGTCAATGGCGACGGTCGCGCTGACCTCGCCATCGGCAACGGTGCGGGCAACGCGGGCGGCGCGATCCTGTACTACGGGTCGTCTGACGGCTCGCTCGTGGCGGGGCCGGTGATCCCGGGTCTCGGCGCGAACACCGCCGCCCTCGGGCAGCGCTTCGCCGCGGTCGACTTCGGCCTCGGTCGCCCCTCCCTCCTGCGCTCCGGCGCCACCGCGGCGGACCTCGTCGCGGGTGCCGGGCAGGCCGGCGAGCCCACCACCGGCACCGTGGTGCGCGAGCCCCGCGCGTACATCTGGACCGGCCGCAGCGTCTGGACCGGCGTGACCTCCGCCCGCGCCGACCGCGAGGTCACCATGACCGACGGCTACACCGCCCCCCGCGGCGTGCAGGGCGTGTCGTGGCTCGGCGACATCGACGGCGACGGCTACGTCGACCTCGCCTATGGCTCCGGCTCCGCCAACCCCACCCTGGGCACCACCGGCAGCTCGGTGTACGTGATCCGCTGAGGCTTCAACCAAGGAGACCCCCCGATGAACCAGATCCCCTCCCATGCCCCGACGACGGAGCGCGAAGCCTACGAGTGCCCCCGCGTGCTCGAAGACCTCCCGCTGGAGTCCATGTCGCTCGCGTGCAACAGCAAGTTCGACACCTCCTGCGACGACGGCGGCCTCGGCGAGCCGTCCTGATCCCCCTCAGCGCGCGCTGAGCCGCCGACGGGCCCAGCGCGCGCCGCGCACCGCGATCTCCGCGGCGTTCGCCGCGACCTCTTCCCCTGATCGAAACAGCATCCGCCGCGGCGCGTAGGCCAGATACGGCCGATCGCGCAGCAGCGGCACCGCCGCGAGCACGGCGCGGGCCGCGAGGTCTCGCACCGCGTCGTGGCCCAGGGCAGCGAGCACCGCGCGCGGGTGTGCCGGGTCTCCCTCCCGCGCCGCGAGGCGCAGGGCGTAGCGGGCGAAAGCGCTCATCCCGAACGCGCGGAGGTGATCCGCGGCGGCGACGGGGTCGATGCGCAGGCGGTCGGCGACGCGGGCGATGTCGTAGAGCCGCGGGGCGGGCTGCACCCACGCGGTGAAGCCGGCGTGCACGAGCACGTGGGCGTAGAGGTCCAGCGGCGACATGCGCCACACCGGGGTCGAGAAGGCCGTCGCGTCCCAGCTCGCGCGGGCGAAGAGGCCCTCGGCGTCGAAGTCGAAGTAGTCGTCGTAGAAGAGCTGCCAGTGCAGGTCCACGAGCAGCCCGAGGCGGCGGTGCCGAAAGCTCCGCTCGCGCTCCATGGGCTCGAGAAAGATGGGCTCGAAGCCCGCGGCGTCGAGGGCCTCGTGCGCGCGCCGCACGTCGCGGCCACGCACCAGCAGGTCCACGTCGCCCACGGGTCGCTCCGCGGGGTCGTCGTAGACCAGCCGACGGAGCAGCACACCCTTCAGCGGCATCACCTCGACGTCTGTGGTGTGCAGGGCGCGCAGGGCGTCGCGCAGCACGGCCTCGCTCGCGGCGTGGTTCGCGAGGCGGGCGAAGAGGTCCCTTCGGCTCATGGCGTCCGCAGCGTACCTCTCCCCGCAGCCGCGAGCAGCCGCGCGGACCGCGCCGACGGACTACGCCGCTTCGAGCCCGGCGTCGACGAGGTAGCGCCGCGCGAGGTCCATGCAGTCGCGCTTGAGCGGATGAAAGTCGCGCTCGAAGTACTCGCGCAGGCCGCGCAGGAACACATCCCGGCCGATGCTCCGGGGGTTCTTGCGCAGGGTGGCGAGGTCGTGCGCGCGCACCGGGCGACCCTCGCGGTGATCCTGGTAGAGCAGGTAGGCCGTCGCGGCGCCCCAGAAGGCTGCGAGCCCCGCCGTCGCGATCACCATCCCCAGGACCCGCGTGCGGTACCGCGGATCAACCTTCTGCAGCACGTCGAAGGCCACCGCGCGGTGCTCGATCTCCTCGCACGCGTGCCAGAGCAAGAGATCGCGCATGGCCGGGTGCGCCGCGTGGGTGAGCACGCCGTCAGAGAGCGCGCCCTCGGCCATGATCGCGGTGTAGTGCTCCAGGGCCGCGGTCACGGCCAGGGACATCTCGCGCGAGAAGCGGGGCTCCAGAGTCTCCCACGCCACGCGCTCGTACCACTTCAGAAAGCCGTCGACGTCGTAGCCCTGCGCGCGCATCGCGGCGAACCAGTCCTCGTGGGCCTTCGCGTGGCGACCCTCCTGCTGGCAGAAGCCGCGCACGGCATCGAGCTCCGCGGGGTCGGTGACCCGGTCGACGTAGCGCCAGACGCTCCGCACGAAGAAGCGCTCCCCCGAAGGGAACAACAGGTTCGCGCCGTTCGCGATGTGCGTCGCCAGCCCGCTCGACGCCAGCCAGTGCCGCGGCACCTCGCGAAAGTCAAAGCGCGGCGAGCGCGGACGGATCGGACGAGGCCCCGAACTCTCGTGTGTCGTCTCCATGGCCCCGAGCATAGGGTCTATTGAACTGCAGTCAATAGTCCAATGCGCGCGCGGTCGGGGGGTGGGTGCGGCTATAAGCGGGCGATGACCGCGCGAGCACGCGTCGCCCCGAAGGCTCCCCGCGAGCGGTTGGACACCGACGCGCGCCGCGCCCAGCTCCTCGCCCTCGGGCTCGAGGTCTTCGCGCGGCAGCCCTACGACGAGGTGAGCATCGAAGACCTCGCGGAGCGGGCGGCGATCTCGAAGGGCCTGCTCTACCACTACTTTCCGACGAAGCGGGACTACTACGCCGCGGTGGTTCGCGAGGCCGCCCGGCAGCTCGTGACGCTCACCGACCTGCCCGACGCGATGCCCCCGGCGCAGCGTTTGTTGGAGGGCCTCTCGCGCTACCTCTCCTTCGTGGAGCGCCACGCGCCCGCCTACAGCACCCTGCTCCGCGGGGGCATCGGCAGCGACCCCGAGGTGGCTGCGGTGATCGAAGAGACCCGCCAGGCCCTGCTCCACCGGATCCTTCGAGGCATCGGCGAGGTCGACGTCACCCTGCGGCTCACGCTCCGGGGCTGGATCGGCTTCGTCGAGGCCACCTCGTTGGAGTGGCTCGACCACCGTGATCTCGACCGGGAAGCCATGCTCTCGCTCTGGGCGTCTTCCCTGCTCCGCCTGCTCCCCGAGCTCGCCCCCGCGGTGCTCGCCCACGAACTCACCTGACCCGCCGCCTGATGCGAGACGGTGGTAGCGTCGCGCCGCGCATGTCCGAGCTGCTGACCGCGGGCGCCTGCGTCGACGGGCGATATTTCCTCCAGTCGAGGCTGGGCGAGGGCACCTTCGGGGGCGTCTGGCGCGCGCGCGACGCGCGGCTCTCCGACCGACTCGTGGCGGTGAAGTTCCTCAAGGAGGAGTTCCTCGAGCAGCCCGCCACCGTCGCGCGCTTCGAGTCCGAGGGCGAGGCCCTCGCGAAGGTGTCGCACCCCAACGTCGTCGCCGTCATCGACCGCGGCGCGTGGCAGGGCCAGCGCTACCTCGTCACCGAGTTCGTCGACGGCCACCCCCTCAGCGCGTGGATCGACGCTCACCGCCGCGACGGCACCCGCCCCGCCGTGCCCATCGCCCTCGCGATCTTCGACCAGCTCTGCGCGGGCATGGAGGCCGCCCACGCCGTGCGCGCGCCGGGCCCCGTGGTGCACCGCGACCTCAAGCCCGACAACGTCCTCGTGCGCGAGGCCGCCGACGGCGCCGCGGTGAAGATCGTGGACTTCGGCATCGCACAGCTCGGCGGGCGCAACGGCACGCGCACCGGCGCGATGATGGGCACGCCGCTCTACATGGCCCCCGAGCAGGCCATGGGCAACACCGCGGCCATCGGCCCGTGGACCGACGTCTTCGCGCTCGGGGTGATCCTGACCGAGGCCATCACCCTGCAGGCGCAGGTCGAAGAGGGCGAGCCGTGGTGGGGCACGGCGTTGCACCGCGGCGGCTCTGTGCGCGCCCTGCTCTCGGCCCTTGGCCCCGAGGTCCCCGGCGCGGTCTGGGACGTCGTCGCCACCTGCCTCAAGGCCCAGGGGCGCGAGCGATTTCAGCACGCCGGCGCCCTCCGCGCGGCCATGCGCGACGCCGCCGCGAGCGTCTTCGGCGCGGGCACCGCGAGCACGCCGCCCTTCACCCTCGGCCCCGCCGCGCTCACCCTCGGCCCCACCGTTCCGACCCCCTCGCGCGACTCCACCGTCCCGGGCGACCTCGCCCCCCACGCGCCTGCGCCCCCGCCCTCGTCGCCGTCGCTGACCTCGATCGATGACGGCCCCGCGAGGGTCCCCTGGGCGAAGCTGCTCTTCGGGGTCGTGGCCGTCTCCGCGGCCCTCGCGGCGCTGCTCGTGACGGTCGTCGTGCGCACCGACCACCGCCGCACCCAGGCCCTCGCCGACGCGGGACGCGCCCCGCGCGTCGAGCCCCCGACCGAACGGTCAGCGCTGCGAGACCCCGCGCTCGCGGCCCTGCTCCGCGGGTGGAAGCGGGCGGTTGAGCGCCCCGACGAGGACCTCGCGACCTGGTACACCCCCCGCGTGCGCTGGCACAGCAGCGACGTGGTGGGCACCCCGGCAGAAATCGCACGCTTCCTGCGAGAGAACGTCGCGGCCGGAGGGTTCCTTCGGGTCGACCTCGACGACGCCGCGATGAGCCCCGAGGCGCCCGACAGCCCCGACGTCGCCGCCACCTGCCGTGACCTCCGGGGCGCCGACGGACCCGTCTTCAAGCTCCGCACCCGCGCCGAGGAGCGACGACCGCAGCGAAACCCCGGGATCCCCTGCGCCACCCTCCGCGGGGTGTACCTCCTCCGCGCGCGGCGGGTGGGCGGGGCCCTGCGGATCTGCCACGAGACCTGGTCCCTCGCCGACGGGATCTGCGCGTCGTGTCCCACCGCCGCGGTGTGTCCCCGTCCCCGGTGAGCCGTTGGTGGTAGAGTCCGCGCATCTCGCATGGTGTCTGTGCTCCTTGACGTGCGTCGCGCGCGACAGCGCCGAACGACCCTGGTCGCGCTGAGCGTCGCCGGGCTCGCGCTGCCCATCGTCGCCCTGTTGGCCCCGGCCGCGCGGGTCCTCCTCGCCACGCCCTCGCCCATCGCCCTGGTGTTGAGCGGGGGAGCGGTCCTCGCGGCCTCGGTCGCCGCGGTCACCTCGGGGCGCGAGGCGCACTGGTCCACCGCCGACGACGTCGCGTGGGCCCTCGGGCTCGTGGCCCTCGCCGTGAGCGCGGGGGTCAGCCAGGGGCCCGTGCCCGCGGCGCTGGTGCTCCACGCGCTCGCCGTGGTGCTCCTCGGCGTGCGCGTGCCGCCGGGTCGCATGATCGTCGCCGCGAGCCTCAGCGCGATGCTCCCGATGCTCCTGCGCGTGCTGCTGCGACGCCCGGTCACCGAGGTCGCCGCGGCCCTCGGGGTCTCGGTGCTCTCGCAGACCGCGCTGACCTTTCTCGCCCGCGCGACGCACTCCCTCGCGTACGTGCTCGCCGAGCGCGAGAACCTCCTCGCCGAACGCAAGGGCGCCGCCGCCCGCGCGCGGGAGCGCCGGGAGCGCCGCGAGGTGCGCGACCGAGAAGACTCCCCCGCGGTGCTCGCCGCGCCGAAGCTCTTTCAGCCCGCCCGCAGCGCCCTGCTCGACGCCAAAGACGACGACGCGGGATGGGAGGGCCTCGTCGAGCGCGTGCGCAGCAGCGTGTCGGCGCTGTGCGAGCCCGTCGGGGTCGAGGCGGTGGTCCACGCCGAGCTCCAGGGCCTCGCGCCGCCGAGCTCCAAGCTCCGGCAGCACGTGCTCAAGATCGCCCAGGAGGCCGCCGCCAACGCCCTGCGCGAATCCGCCCCGCGGAGCCTCGCGATCACCCTCCGCCGCGCCGACGGCGGGCTGCTCATGGAGTTCGTCGACGACGGCGAAGAGACCGAGGCCGCCCGCGCGCGCCGCGGCGTTGCCGGGCTCAAGGGCCGCGTGACCCCGCTGGGCGGCAGCGCCGAGCTCCGACGCGCCGACGACGGCTGGCTCGTGCGCGTGAAGCTCCCGTGTGAGCAACTCAACTGACCGATCGGTCAGTGACGCGCGGTGATCCCCAGCGCGAAGACGTCGTAGGCCGCGCGAAAGACCCCCTGGTTGTTGGTGCACGCGCCGGGGCCGGGGTAGCCCGGGCCGCGGGCGCAGTCCTCGGCGGTGATGGGGGCCGTGCCGCTGACGGTCGCAGCGCGTCCCTGCTGCACGTCCTGGCCGCTGAGAAAGAGGTGCTGGTAGGCGAGGTCGACGGTGAGCCAGCGCCAGCGCGCGCTCGCGCCCACGGAGAGCCCGACGGTGTCGTAGCCCGCGGTGTCGATGCCCGCGTCGGGGTTCCACGGCACGGTGCGTCCGCCGAGGGTGCGCTCGCCGGTCTGCGCGCCGAGGTCCCATGAGACGCCCGCGCGCAGCGCGAAGACATTGGGCACCGCGTTCACCTCCAGCGCCGCGCGCATCCCCCAGGTGTCGCGCCAGCCGCGGCGCAGGGTCACCTCGGGCGTCGCGGGGGAGCCCATGCCCGGCTCGACCTCGACGTTGCCCTGACTGCGGGTGACCACCTGGTTGAGCACGCTGGAATTCTCGAAGTGCACGTCGAGCTCCAGGTCGAAGACCTCGTCGCGCATGGGGTCTCGCGATGCGCTGTCCGCGGGCGCGCCCGCCCGCAGCGAGGCGTAGCGCAGGCCCACCCGCACGAGGCTCGGCAGCGGCAGGGTGACCTCGCTCTGAAAGGTCGAGCGGTGCATGCGCGTGGGGTCTGAGGCGTAGGGGCGAACCGTGGCGGTGGAGTTCCCGGTGAACACGATGGGGGTAGCGTTGAGGTGCGCGTGCACGCCCAGGGTCAGCGAGGGGTGGGGGTGGATCATCACCCCGAGGTTCCCCGCCCAGAAGAACGCGCTGGCGTCCACCGCCGTGCGCACATCCGTGGCGGGTGACTGGGATCCGATGGCGTTGGCCATGGTCTCGCCCTGAAACCTCCCCCACGAGGGCTGCAGGGCGGCGCCCACGCGCAGCCAGGGGAAGGGCGCCACGGCCACGGCGAGGGTGGGGTGAACTATGACCACCCCGGTGGTCAGAACCATGTAGCGCGCGGGGGAGGGGGCGGGGCCCACGGGGGTGTCCACCCGGTCGGGGAATCGTTGCGAGCCGATGCCCGCGGGGGTGAGCAGACCCGCCCCGACGGCGATCCACGGCGCCGGTCGCCAGCTCACCAGCGCCTGCGGGACCACCGCGGGCGTCACCTCATTGCACACCTCGGGGTACGCCGGGCGGGCCATGGCGTAGCGGCTCGACGCGAAGGCCGTGGTGCGAATCTCCACCCCGCTCTCGACCCCGTCATAGCGCCCCGCGCGCTGAAAACAGTGGGACCAGAGCCCCACGTTGCTCGACAGGGTCCATTGCACGCCGGGCAGCCCGACGAGGCCGGCCACGTTGTGCCCCATGGCCGTCGGATCCGACGCGCGGGCGACGAAGGCACCCCCGCGCCCGACGGCGACCACCCCCACCGCCCCCGCCTCGGTGCCGCCGCCGAACGCGCGACCGGGCATGAGACAGAGCAGCACCGCGGGTATGCTCCGTGCAGCGGAGCGGGACAGGCGACGGATGACAGACCGATCGGTAGGCATGGGCAGGGTTGTGTGGGCGAGAGTGCACATGCGATGCCGCGTGCTGCTCCTCCTCATGCTGTGGCTCTCGGGCTGCGCCGAGGTGATCACCGAGGGCGGTGAGTTTCCCGAAGGCGGCGACGGCGAGGTCGCCATGGACGCCTCTCTCGATCCGGTCGACGGCCCCCCCGTGTGCATCCCGCGCCCGGGCCTCGACCCGCTGCTTCTCCCGCGGTGCTGCACCCTGGGCCTCGCGCGTTGTCTCCCCGCGGCGCTGGTGCCCGGTCGCAGCGCGGGGATGCTCGCGGGGTGCATCCAGGGCGGGCTGTGTGTGCCCGACCGCATCGTGCGCGCGGGCACGGCCTACGTGCCTCGCACCTGCCGCTCCTTCGGCGGCATCGTGGGCGCGTGCGTCTCGCGCTGCGTGCCGATGGTGGCCGACCAGGGGGACCTGCTCCCGCGGGACGTCTGCGAGGCCGACGAGCGCTGCGCGCCCTGCTACGACCCGAGCAACAACAACGCCCCCACCGGGGCGTGTGAGCCCGCGAGCCCCTGCGCCGACGCCTCGGTGCCGCCGCCTCCGCCGCCGCTCACCTGCCCCTACCGGGGACCGCCCCTGCTCGACCCCACCACGCTCCCGGCGTGTGCGTGCGGGGGGACGCGCTGCATGCCGGCGTCGCGGGTGCCTGCGGGGCAGCGCGCGCGGCTGGCGGCGTGCCCTGGGGGATTCTGCGTGCCCGAGCCGTACATCCGCGCGGCGAACAACTACGTGCCGACGCGGTGCACGGCCTTCGGCGGGCTGGTGGGGGCCTGCGTCTCGCGCTGTGTGCCCATGGTGGCCGCGCAGGCCGCGATCCTCTCGCGGGACGTCTGCGCCGCCGACGAGCTCTGCGCGCCCTGCTACGACCCGCAGGACGGCAACCGCCCCACGGGCGCGTGTGAGGTGCCGCCCAACTGCGGGGACGGGGGATTTCCGCCGCCGCCGCCGCCGCTGCGGTGCCCCCACACGGGTCCGCCGGTGCTCGACCCCGCGCGGCTCCCGGCGTGTCAGTGCCCGGGCACCCGGTGCATGCCTGCCGACCGCGTGCCGGCGGCGCAGCGGGGGATGCTGTCGGTGTGTCCGGGGGGCTTCTGTGTGCCCGACGACTTCATTCGCACGGCGAACAACCACCTCGCGCCGACGTGCCGACCGTTCGGTAGCCTGGGCGAGGGGCGGTGCCTGTCGCGCTGCATCCCGATGGTGGCGTCGCAGGCCGATCAGCTCGTGCAGTCGACGTGCGCAGCGAACCAGCTCTGCGTGCCCTGCTTCGACCCGCGCACCGGGGCTGACACGAGCGCGTGCCGACAGACCTGCGACCCCGGTCCCAGCAACCCGCCCTTCACGTTTCCGCCGTGCTGTGGCGGGCGGGCGCGGTGCGTGCCCAGCGACCGGGTGCCCGCGGCGCAGCGGGGGAGCCTCTCGGCGATGACGTGTCCGTCGGGCTTTCTCTGCGCGCCCAACGAGAACCTCGACCCGAGCCACCGCCCGCTGCGCTGCCGCGCGATGCCGAACCCCCTCCCGATCCTCGGGCAGCTCCCGGCCTATGACGGCTTCTGCGTGAGCACCTGCGTCGACCGGAGCTTCTTCGAGCGCCTCGGCACCGCGCAGGGGACCTGTCCGTCGGGGTACTTCTGCGGGCCCTGCCGCTCGCCCCTGGGGGGGAGCACGGGGGTGCCGGGCTGCACCTGACCGATCGGTCGGGGCGCGGAACGCTGGATCCGAGCCGCGCGACTCAGTCGGCGTCGTCGAAGACCTCATGCAGGGACGTGGCGGTGACGGCGCGGTCGAGCCACGCGTCGAGGACCGCGCGGTCGTCGCAGGCGACCACGCGCGCGCGCCGAGACGCATCGAGCGCGAAGCCTCGGCGTTCGAGGATGCGCAGGAGCGCGTGTGCCTCCCCCTGAAGGGCACCTGCACGGAGACAGCGCTGCTCGGCCTCGGCCCTCAACTGGGGTTCGAGCCTCGCGATGACCTGGGGTTCGAGCCTCGCGATGACCTGGGGTTCGAGCCTCGCGATGACCTGGGGTTCGAGCCTCGCGATGACCTGGGGTTCGAGCCTCGCGATCATCTGGGGTTCGAGCCTCGCGATCACCTGCTTCTCGAGCTCGGGGAGGAACTCTCGCGTGATCTCCTCGCGGATCTCTCGCATGAGCGGGCCTTCGGGGATCTTGCTGAAATCCATGAGCGTCTCCCGGAGGTGCCTTCGCAGCTCCTTGCTGACCATGTTGATCATCGCGCGCACCAGCGCACCGCGCAACGCGAGGTCGTCGAGGCGCTCGGCCTGGCGCACCGCCCGCAGCACCAGCCGGGCGGCGCGCGCGCCGCGGTGTTCATGCACCGCCCAGGCGGCGAAGAGCGCGAGCTCGGGCCGCCCCGTCGCGAGGAGCTGTTCGGCGACGGACCGGGTGAGACAGATCACGCGGGGCACGAGCAGCAGACGCGTGCCGAGGGGGCCGGTGACGTCGGCCACCGTCGCGCTCCACTGTGACACCTTGCGGGTGTGGGTGATCACCAGCACATCGCCCATCACCCCGGTCTGGTCGTGCAGCATCGCCGCGACGAAGATCCACCGACGGCGCTTCTCGGGGTCGTCGCCGCGCTGCACCTCGACGACGAGCCATGAAGGCTTCTCTTCGTCGCGCAGCAGCACGTCGGTCGCAACCGTCGAGGGATCCACCACGCGGACGGCGGGGTCGACCGCGCGAAGACCCCGCGACAGCCCGGGCGCACCCAACTCGCGAAGCAGTGCGTCGAGCCACGCGGGCTGCGTGCGGAGGAACTCCACCAGGGTCTCGTGCGCGGGGCTCGGCATGGCGGGGCGCAGAGCGCGCTCCATGCCAGCGAGACGGCCCCTGAAATCACAAAGGATTTGTCGTGCGGGGTGGCGAAATGGGGTGGCGAGGGGGTGGCGAAGGGTGGCGGTTTCGCCACCCCGGAGGGAGCGTGGTCAGGGCGCGAGGCCGAGGACCTCGGCGGCCCACGCGCGGCCGTAGACGCGGCGGGCGAAGGCGCGGAGAGACTCGGCGTCGGGGGACTCGCGGAGGTTGCGGTAGGCCGCGTCCTGGCTGTCGAAGCGGAACGTCGACACCACCGACCCCTCGCGGAACAGCGCCATCGCGCGCCGCGCGTTCCACGCGAGAAAGGCGCGGAACTGGGTGTTCGACTGGAAGTACGCGGGGTCCAGCGCCTCGACGGCGGCGCCCACGGCGAGGGCGTACGCGGTGAACTCCACGGTGCCCGCGACGGCGTCGCGCCAGCCGTAGCGCCACATCCCCGCGCGGTGCAGCGCGAGGGCGACCTCGCTGCCGTTGGTGTAGGCCACCCACTCGTCCCAGAGGTACAGCGGACGGTCGTCCCAGTCGCGCGAACCCGTGACGTAGAGGGAGTAGCGCGACCCGCGCAGGCTCGCGGGGATGTACGACGCCACCTGCGACTTGCGGATCGCCGGCTCCTCGACGATCGCCACGCGGTCCTGCAGCACGTAGAAGCCGTTGCTGCGACGGCCCGAGCGGTTGAGGTTGTTGCGCGCGTGGCTGTTGATCCCGTGCGTGGTCTCGTGGCCGTAGGTCACGAGGTCGGCGTCGGCGTAGGTGTTCCCGTACGAGAGCGGGAGGTGCTGGATGATGTCCGTGAGCGCCGTGCCCCAGGCGGCGTTGGTGCGGGTGTGCTGCGCGCCCCACGCGGTCCACGCGACGTCGCCCGAGGGTGCGGGGGTCATGGGCGTCGGGGTCGGCGGCATGGGCGTCGGGGTCGGCGGCATGGGCGTCGGGGTCGGCGGCATGGGCGTCGGGGTCGGCGGCATGGGCGTGGGCGTGGGGGGCGGGGTCGCGCCGGCCTCGCCGCCGATGCACACGTGGTCGTTGGGCACCGCGCGCGACTCGCAGCCCGTGTTGCAGGTGCGGGCCCAGAGACGTCCGCTGCGGCAGATCACCAGCTCGCGCCCGCGGCAGAGCCAGTTTGACCAGTTGGAAGGCGAGCAGAGCTCCCCGGTGTCGCGCCCGGTGGAGGTGCCGCCGCCGGGGCTCGAGGCCGCCGCGCAATAGTCGTCCACGCCGGGGGGCTGCGGCACACACGACGTGCTGCAGGTCTCACGCTGGAGCGCGTTGGCGATGCAGCGCACGCGGGTGCGGCCGTCGATGCACGACCAGACGTTCCATCCCTGGTAGCGACCGCAGGGCTCTCCCGCGGGAGGCGCGGCGGCGCACACGTCGTCGACGCCCGAGGGGCGCCCCTCGCAGCCGTGGGCGCAGGTCTCACGCTCCAGGCGGTCGCTCACGCAGCGCACGCGGGTGCCGGCGTCGATGCAGGTCCAGACGTTCCACCCGGCGTACATGCCACACGCGGACGGGGTGGGCGTCGGGGGCGTGGGCGTGGGCGTGCCCGCGTCGCTGCCCGGGGTCGGGGGCGTGGGCGGTGTCGGGGTCGGGGGCGTGGGCGGCGTCGGGGCCGGGCCTTCGCCCGCGTTGCGCGCGGGGGACGATCCCCACGCGGCGATCTGCTCGACGATGCGCGCGTGGTAGCGCGGGATGTCGCCGAAGATGTCGCGACCCGTGGAGTCGAGGATGTACGCGCTGTTCACCCGCGTGACCGCGCCCTCGGCGTCCCAGACCACCGGGCCGCCCGAGTCACCCGGGCAGAGCCGCGCGGTGGACTGCCCCTGCGCGAAGACGAACTTCCGCTTCTGTCCGCTGCCCTGCGAGGTGTTGCGCCGCGTGCAGCCGAACCCGAAGAGGGTGAGGGCCGACCCGTTGGCCGGGTGGCGCGCGGCGATGCCCGCGGGCGTGGCGACGGTGCTCGGGACCGCGGTGCCGAGGTGGAGCAGGGCCACGTCGCCGTCGCCGTTGGTCCCGAAGGACCGGTACATGTCGATGTCGTAGCGCAGCTGCGGGGACATCGCCGAGGCCTGGAGGATGAACCGCCCGTAGCTCCCCGGCCGGTTGACCGTTCGGAAGTCGACGCAGTGCGCGGCGGTGACGGCGACGTTGGGGGTGATCAGCGTGGCGGTGCACATGCCGCCGCCGATGAAGATGGTCCCGACCTCGGGACGCTCCCAGGTGATGGTCCCGTCGACGACGGAGTCCGAGGTCTCCGCCTCGGGGCTGACCTGGTCGCCGTAGACCGGCGCGCAGGCGGTGAGCGCGAGGGCGCCGAGGAGGCGAAAACGATTGGGAGACTTGCGGTTTCGCACGGTCTTGGGCTCCGTGAAGGGGGTCATGGTTCAGGGCTCCGCGAGCACGGTGTCGAGCAACGAACGAACGCGAGAGAGGCGCGGCGCGGCCTCGGCCATGCGGAGACGTCCGCGGCGGTCGATGAGCACCACGAAGGGGTAGGCGTTGAGGCGCACGCGACGGGTGATGGAGCGCGTGGGGTCCACCACCATGCGGCTGCTCAGCCCGAAGCGGGACTGCCAGCGGAGGCCGAAGTCCACCGTCGCCGGGCTGCGGTCGGAGTTCTCGGTGAGCAGCGAGATCACCCGCACCCCGCGGCTGCGGTACGGCTGCGTGATCTGCGACTCCACCTGCGGCGCCTCGGTCTGACACGCGCCGCACCAGCCCGCGCCCACCACGATCAACGTGGCCCGCGCGGCGCAGTGCTCCGCGCCGTAGAAGTTGTAGGCGCTGCGGGTCTCGCACGAGGTGGTGTCGGGCGCCTGGAACGCGCATGCCCCCGGGTTGGAGCAGAACCCCACGGTGGGTGCGGTGCCCACGCACATCCCAGGGGCGGGGGGCGGGGGCGGCGAGCCCGCGTCCACGACGGGCGGCGGGGGCGGGGGCGGGGGTGATCCCGCGTCGACCGCGCCGCTGCACTCCGAGGGCTGCCAACGCCACTGACCGATCGGACAGTCACCCGCGTTGGGCCCCGCGGAGTTGCCGCCCTGACACCGCCGAGAGGAGGCGCAGTAGCCGCAGCCCGAGCGGGCCGCACAGGTGTCGCAGGTGGCGCTCGTGCTGCACCCGTCGGTCATGGGTGGCATGGGCGTCGGGGTGGGGGTGGGCGTGGGCGTGGGCGTGGGTGTGGGCGTGGGCGTGGGCGTGGGCGTGGGCGTGGGCGTGGGCGTGGGCGTGGGCGTGGGCGTGGGCGTGGGCGTGGGCGTGGGCGTGGGCGTGGGCGTCGGGGTGGGCGTGGGCGTTGGGGTCGGGGTGGGCGTGCTGCCGCAAGTGTTCGGGTCCCAGACCCAGTCCGAAGTGCCGCAGGCGCGGTTGATGGGGCCGAAGCCCGTGCCGAGAAAGCACCGCCCGAGGGAGCGGCAGAAGCCGCAGTTCCACTGGCTCGCGCAGGGGCCGCAGGTGCGCGCGCCGGAGCACGCGTCGTCGGGCACGGTCGAGGGGCTCTCGCAGAAGTCGTCGACGCCCACGGGCTGCACCACGCAGCGCGACGCGCAGGTGTCGCGCTGGAGCACGTTGGCGATGCAGCGCACGCGGGTGCGGCCGTCGATGCATGACCAGACGTTCCAGCCCTGGTAGCGGCCGCAGGGCTCGCCGATGGGGGTCATGGGCACGTCCGCGCGCGGGGTGACCACGTCGGCGAGGGGCGTGACCACATCGACGCGCGGGGTGACGACGTCGGCGCGGGGGATCACCACGTCGGCCGGCATGCGCGGGACGTCGATCTCGACGGGGCCGGCGTCTTCGTACAGGGTCTCCCAGCGGGGCGGGAGGTTGCGCGCGGGGGGAGCGGTGGGCGCGGAGGCGTCGGGCCCGGCGGGGACCTCTTCGAGCGGCAGCGGCCCCATGAGACAGCCCGTGAGCAGCGCGAGGGCGGCGAGGAGCGCTCTCATCGCCCGACCACCCGGTAACCCACGGTGCCGAAGAAGCGCAGGCCGTTGGCCGAGATGATCCGCAGCCCGTCGTCGGAGACGTAGCCCACGTCGACGCGTTCGAGCACGCCCACCGGAGGTCGGCCGTAGGAGGCGTGGTTGCCCACGGCGACGATGTCCACCGCGGTGCGCGGGCGCAGGTTGGTCACGTTGGGGAACTCGATCCGCGCGGGGGAGGAGAGCTCCGCGCCCGCGGGGGAGATCGCGTAGGCCACCAGCGGCGGCGCGGCGGCGTAGGGCGGGAGGCGGTCCACCGGGACGCGCACCGCCCGCACGACCTCGTCGTCGGCGTTGATCGGGAAGGTGATCGTCGCGGGCACGAAGCGCAGCGCGAAGCCGAGCCCGTCGACCAGGGTCACCGCGGCCCGGGGGTTCGCGCCCGGTCGCGCCTCGCCGCCGCGGCGGAACGACCCTGGGTACAGCGGCCGGGTGAAGCGCACCGCGCCGAGGGCGCTGAGGTCCGAGGGGTTGAGGTCGACGTAGAGGTCGGGGCGCGTGCCGAGCCCCTCGATGCCCAGGGCCGCGCCGTGGGCGTACTCCGAGCTGCCGCCGAAGCAGCGCTCGACCTCCACGTTGAAGCGCCCGTCGGCGCCCGTCTCGGCCGCCACGCAGGTGGTGGCGCACACCGTCACGAAGACCCCGCGCATCGGCCGCTCGTCGTCGTCGCGGAGGGAGCCCGACACGCTCCCGAGGTAGTACTCCCCGGTCTCGCAGCGCGGCGCGCGGGCGGGCGCCTCGAAGGTCATGCCCGCCACCGCGGCGTCGGCCGGCGCGCGCGCGGCGCCGTCGGTCGGCTCGTCGTCGATCACCCCAGGCGCGCATCCCAGGAGCGCGGCGGCGGCCAACGTGCGGCGGAGGGGTCCCATGGTGAACCATCGCGCAATGCACGCGCGATGCCGGAGGGGTCGCGCGCTGACCGATCGGTAGGCAGAGGGGTCTCGCGTCGGGGAGGGTGGTCAGCGCGGTGTTCGCCGGTGGTCACAGTGTTCATCGTCGCGGGGCGGGGGCGGGGCGTCTGACCGTACGGTCGGGGGGACGCGCGGTGACGTTGGGCTTGTGCTAGGGTGAAATCCGAGCATGACGGCGAACGGTCGCGGCGCGGATCGGGATGTGCGGGCGGAGGTGATCACGGTCGCCACGAAGCTCATGGCGGCGAAGGGCTTCGAGGCCACGTCGCTGCAAGACATCGCCGACGGGGTGGGGGTGACGAAGCCCGCGGTGCTGCATCACTTCCCGTCGAAGGAGCACATCCACACGGCGGTGATGCAGACGATCCTGGGCCACTGGCGCGAGACCCTGCCGCGGGTGATGCTCGCGGCCACCACGGGGGAGGACCGCTTCGAGGCGATCTACCGCGAGCTGCAGCGGTTCTTTCGCGAGGACCCGAACCGCGCGCGACTGATGGTGCGCCAGGGGCTCGACCGGCCCGAGGCGCTGCGCGAGATGCTGCGCACCACGGTGCGTCCGTGGATGTCGGCCATCGCGGGGTACATTCGCCTGGGCGACTCGCTGGGCAAGCAGCCGCCGGACCTCGACGCCGAGGCCTACACCATCCTCGCGCTGCAGCTGGTGATCTTCTCCAGCGCGATGGGCGACACCGTGAGCGTCGCCATCGACGACACCCCCGAGGCCCGCGCGCGGTACTTTCGCGAGGTGGTGCGCATCGCCCGGTCGAGCCTCTTCGTCGAGAAGTCCCGGGGCGACGGCGAACGCTGACCGAACGGTCAGGGGGCGCAGAGGTCGTCGACGCCGGGCGGGCGGACCTGGCAACCGCGGGCGCAGCGCTCGCGCTCCAGGCGACCGGCGAGGCAGCGGTCGCGGCTCTGGGTGTCTCGGGTGCAGGTCCAGATGGCGGAGTTGCCCGACGACGACTCACGGCAGTCGGTGGGGCCGTTGGAGAACGTGAGCTGCGCGGTGGGTGAAGCGCCCTCACCGCCGGCGAGGTCCGTGGCGCGCACGGAGAACAGTCGCTCGCCCGCCCCGA
>JBILLI010000949.1:0-2749 GCA_044376155.1 Polyangiales bacterium | reverse complement strand
GCGAGCATCCCCGTGGCGGCGGTGCTGATCCACAAGGGCCTCGGCGTGGGTCCGGCGGTGTGCTTCGTGATGGGCGCGTCGGGGGCCAACGCCTCGGTGCTGCGCGCGCTCGTCGAGGCGCGCGGGCGGGCCGTGGGGCTGCGCTTCGGCGCGGTGATGATCGGGGCCTCGGTGGGCGTCGGCCTGCTCGTCGAGCGGCTTTCGGGCGCGCAGGGGGTGCCCGAGGTGCACGACCTCGCGGCGCATCACCACGGGATCCTTGAGACCCTGAGCGCCGTGACGCTGCTGGCGCTGCTCGCGGGGAGCGTGCTGCGCAGCGGGCCGCGGCGGTGGTTCCTCGCGCTGCAGCCGTGGGGCGACCCGCACGACCACGACGCCGCGACGCCCGTGGCGGGCGCGTGTTAGCGTCTCCGACGTGATGGGACGGACCTTCGGGTGCCTCGCCGCCGCGCTGCTCATGGCGTGTGCGCCGGGGTCGACGACGGGAGATGGGATCCTCGACGAAGACGCGCCCGCGCCGCGCGACGTCGCGCCCACGATGGACGCCGGCGAGACCCGCCCCGACGTGCCACGCGTCGACGCGCTCGCCGCGACGGACCGCGAGGCCCCCCTCGACGTGGTCGCCGTGACCGACCTCGGCGGGCGTCTTGACGTCGGGGATTCAATCGACGTATCGGTCGCCAGAGACGTGATCGCCGTGACGGACCTCGGCGCGCCCGACGTGGGCTGCGTGCTCCCGCCGCCGGTCGCGCGTCCCCCGGCAGCGGGGCCCGACGGCTCGGGGGTGATTCGCGCGCTCGCCGCGGAGCGCCCCGACTGGCTGCGCAACTCCTGCCTCGCGATGGGCGGCGACCATCGCTTTCTCTTCGAGGCCCTGCGGCGCGGCCGCGCGGTGGACCCGCGCTGGGGACTTGATCGACGTCTGGGTCCGTTGAGCGGAGACATCGTGACGTACTTCTGGGGCGACGGCTGCCCCGAGGGACGGCGCGAGGTCTACATGTTCGACATCATCACCCGGCACTGCGCGCAGCCCGGGGTCGACGAGCCCCCGGCGCCGGGCTGGATCGACCGCAGCGCCGAGGGCGGCGTCTGGACGCTGCAGGGCTACGACCCGGGTCTCGTGGTCGACGCGGGCGCGCCTGTCGACGTCGGCACGCCCGCGCCCGATGTGCCGCGCACGCGCCCTCCGCTGCCCGACGGCCGCGCGACCCTCGAGGCCGTGGCCCGCGAGCACCCCGACTGGCTGCGGAACTCCTGCGTGGCCGACGGGGGAGACAACCGGTTTCTCTTCGAGGTGGTGCGTCGGTTGCGGCGCATCGACACGCGCTGGGGGCTGAACTGGAAGCGCGGCCGCATCGGGGACATGTCCCAGGACGTGGTCAACTACTTCTATGGTCCGTCGGGCGCGCCGATGGAGGGCAGCCTCGACACCTATGTGGTCGACGTGATCGGCGGCCACTGCGGCCCGACGCCCTCCACGGCGTGGATCGACCAGACCGGCGTCGGCGGCGCCGAGGCGCGCTGGACCCTCGCCGGTCGCACCGACCTCTGATTCGCCCTCAGCGCCGCGTCCGACGACGACGGCGCAGGAGCGCAAAGGCCAGCAGCCATCCCGCGGGCGCGGGCGCGGCGGCCGTCGCGCGGCACGCGCAGCCCGGCGGGGCGTCTTCGACCACGGCATCGCCCGCGTCGGCGCCACCCGCGTCGGCGAGGGCGTCCTCGGGGAGGCGCGCGTCTGGGGCGCTCGGGCGGTCGGCGACGGCGCCGAGGTCAGTGACCGTCCCGCGATCGGCGACGGCGTCGCGCGGAGCGCCCACGTCCGTGACGAGGGGGAGGTCGTTGGGGAGCGAACGATCGACCGGCGTGACCACGTCGCGGGGCGTGGCCGCGTCCATCACCGGCGCGCCTGCGTCCATCACCGGCGCGACGGGCTGCGGCGCCCACGCGCCCAGGAGGTCGACGATGAGGTGCGCGCGGGTGCTGCTGCGCACGCACAACGCGCCGCCGCCGAGGGTCGAGAGCGCGAGGGCCCCGACCGCGCGCCCCGCGGGGAAGTTCAGCGATGACGTGTCGGCCTCGGCGCCGCACGGGAACACCGTGACGAAGCCGTCGGCGCTGCCGTCGACCGCGGTGACGTTCACCATCACCGCGCCGGTGTTCACGGGCATGCCTGGGAGCCCCTGTAGGTTCAGCGACAGCACCTGTCCCCCCGCGACGCGGTGGGTGTAGGGCGACGTGTCGAGGCGCGTGTCGAGCACCCGCGTGGGGTGCAGCGCGACGTACGAGAGCGGGCCGTCGGGGGTGAGCGCGCCGGTCACGTCGACCACCACGTCGAGGTCCGTTGACGACGTGAGGCACAGCCCGCCCGGACCGACGCCCGAGGCGACGGTGTTCGCGACGATGGCGCTCCCCGTGACGTTCACGCTGGAGGTGCCCGGCGCGGGCGCGCCGCAGGGGTGCGCGGTGAGAAAGCCCGGTGTTCCCCGGGCGATGGCGGTGACGGTGGCGATGACCCCGACGGCGCCCGCGGGCGCGCGCACGTCCACCGCGCGGGTCACGCCCGCACGGAGCGGCGCCGCGGGCGAGCGGCTGTCGAGCACGCGCGTGGGGCGTTGGGGCAGCAGCCCGGCGCCCGTGGGGGTGAACGCGCCGCTGAGGTCGGCGATGAGCTCCACGCGGCTGCTCACGTCGAAGCGCACGCCGCCGCCGGGGCCCAGCGCCACCGGGGCCGCGTTGGCCACGGCCTCGG
>JBILLI010000224.1:0-10436 GCA_044376155.1 Polyangiales bacterium | reverse complement strand
TCATCCCCATGCCCTGGGGACACGACCGCCAGCGCCACGTGCTCGCGGTGAACGTCGCCGGCGGGCTCGCCACGGGGGACCGCGCGGAGCGGGGCGCCTTCGCCCTCGGAGGATGGCCGTCGTTCTCCGCCGACAGCTTTCTCGAAGCGCTTCGCACCGGCGCGCAGTTCGGCGGCGTGGCGCTGCGGGGATATCCCCCGCGGTCCCGCGGCGGCAGTCAGTACCAGCTGCTCAACGTGGAGTACCGCTTCCCCATCGCGCAGATCCGCCGCGGGGTCTCGACGCTGCCGTTCTTCGTGCAGCGCATCTACGGGGACGTCTTCGCCGACGCGGGCCACGCGACCTTCGGTCGCTTCAACCCCGACCTCATCGCGGTGGGCGCGGGCGTCGAGGTCTTCATGGACGTGCTGGTGGGCTTCTTCATCCCCTTCACCGTGCGCGTCGGCTACGCCCACGGCTTCATGCGCAACGGCGAGGACCAGTTCTACGGCATCCTCAGCTCACCGTTCTGAGACGGTTCGCACCGACGGGGCGCGCGGTGTAGCGTGAGCGCATGGCGGGGCACGCGAACAGCTTCAACGGGGTGAAGGTCTTCAGCGCGACCACCGCACAGGACCGCGCGGTGCTGGGTGATCGCCTCACCGCATGGGTGAAGGCGAACCCCGCGCGCCGCATCGTCGACACGGTCACCCTGCAGTCCAGCGACGAGGCCTTTCACTGCCTCTCGATCACGGTGTTCTACGTCGAGCCACCGGGCCCCGGCCAACCGCCGCCCTGAGGCGGCACCCCGGGCTGCGACGGCTGCTGCGGATATCCACCCTGCTGCGGATACCCGGGCTGCGACGGCTGCTGCGGATATCCACCCTGCTGCGGATACCCGGGCTGCGACGGCTGCTGCGGATATCCACCCTGCTGCGGATAGCCACCCTGCTGCGGATACGCTTGCGGCGCAGGGGCGGACGATCCACCGCGGGCCATGAAGACCACCCCCAGGAGCAGGAAGAGCGTGCTCGCGGCGCCCGCGATCTGGAAGCGCTCCTTGTGCTCGCGGCGGCGGTAATAGATGTACGACGAGAAGTAGCTCGACCCGCTGGAGCGGTAGCTGCCGTAACCGCCCGAGTCGGCATAGCTCGCGAGCCGGTCGTACTCGTAATACGAGTACCCCGCGAAGGCGCCCGACATCAGCGCGAGGAGCAGAAACACGATGCCCAGCCCCTTGCCGCCCCCCGACGAGGGCGCCGGGGCCATGGGCATCGCGCCCGCCTGCATCGGCGCGCCCGCGCCCTGCGCGAGCACCTGCGCGATCTGGTTCTTCATCGCGCCGACGTTGCCCGACACCGCGGCCCACACGATGCCGAAGAGAATGAGCCCCGGGAGGATCCCCGTGAGCACGATGGACAGCGTGAGCACCATCTGCACGCCCATGCTCGGGAAGGCCCACTGGAGCTTCGCGCGGCCCGGTCCGTTGGGCCTGATGAGCACGCCCGTGGCGGAGCCCTTGCCCACCACCACGAAGCTCCCGCGGACGGTGTACGTGTACCCGGGCAGCACCTGCATCAGCCACTGCTGAAGCATCTGGGGATTGTCGAGCGGGACCTGTGCGGTGACGTCCATGCGACCTTTCTCGCGACGGCTCCCCCGTCGTCGTGAAGTCCGCGGCGTTACACCACCGCACGCGCGGCGGTCAACGTCAGGGGGCGCGCGACGGGCGCTGCGTGCGCCGGGGCTCGGCGAGGGCCACCTTGGAGCGCCCATGGGAGCGCACGCCGGGGTGCCGCTGGAGCATGGATCCGAGCAGCCAGGCGTTCATCCACCCGGGCACCATGCGCTGCGCGGCGAGCGCGTCGTGGACCTCGCTCACGAGCCACACGGTGCCCGCGGGCTGCCGCTGCATCACGGCCACCGCCGCGGGGATCACCGCCGCGCTCCAGGTCTCGAACTCGGGCACGTGCAGGGGCATCCCCACCATCCCGTGGTCGAACCAGAGCACCTCCTTCGGGAGCTTCACCGCGTGGCCCAGCCGCGCGTGGATCGCGTTCACCGCCATGGGCTTCGGCGCCGCGCGCAGCATCGCGAGGACCTCGGCGTCGTCGTCGTCACCCCACGCCAGCGCCCGGGGCCCCTGCGGGCCGAGGTCGTGGTGCAGGCGCTGAAGGGTGCGCGCCCAGAGCGCGTCGGAGACCCCGTCGCCCTCGTCGAAGCACAGGGTGTCGAGCCGCGTACGGAGCTCTCCCAACGCGATGGGCCACGGGCCCGCGTCGAGGGTCGCGCACCAGCGCAGCCAGAGGTCACCCCACACCGAGGCGGGGATCGACGTGAGGAGCTTGTGGTCCCCGAGGTCCACCACGCGCAGGGTGGTGGTGGCGATGCGCTCCAGGAACAGATCCAGCGCCGCGTGGCCGCGGAGCACCCCGTCCCACCACGGGTCCTCTGCGAGCGACGCGAGCAGGGTCACCGCGCCGGGCACCGCACGCTTCACCCGCGCGAGCACCTCGGTCACCTCGGGCTCCGCGGTGAGCGCGCCCAGCGCCCGGGACTCGATCTGCCGCACCCGCTCCACCGACACCCCGAGCATCGCCGCGATGGTGTCGGGCACCTCCACCGCGCCGAGCATCCCCGTGCGGTGCTGCAGCACCAGCCGGTCGATGGGCGGCTGCGTCCCCAACAGCCGCGTCCACGCGCCCAGGAACGACGGCGTCTCCGCGGTCACCACCCCCTGCACCTGCACCGCGCCCCGCGGGAGCTCCGCGGTCATCACCCACGCGCGCACGATGTCGTAGGTGTCATCGATGGATTTCCTCCCGAGGTTCGGCGTCGACTCCATGCGCTCCCGCGGCGCGTCCCAGAGGTCGCCGAGGGTGCGAATGCCCACCTTGCGAATGAACCGACGCATCCGCACCGGGAGCTCCACGCGCTCGATGGGGGTGCCCCGCAGCGCGTCGAGGCGCTGCTGAAACACCGCGTCGCTCACGGGCACCGGGGTGATCGCCGGGGTGGTGAGCAGCGCCGCGGCCGCCTCCCAGGTGCAGCCCAGTTTTCGCTCAAGCTCCGCGCGGGTGTCGTCGATGGTCTTGGGACCGAGCTGCGGCTCGCGCTGCAGGCTCTGCGGCGAGTGGCGCAAGAGGTCGCGCACGGTCTCCACGTCGTGGTCCGTGGCCCAGTAGCGCATGCGGGCAGGGAGGTCGAGGAGGTCCACCGGCACGTCGAGAACCCTGAGGTTCTTGACGATGTCTTCGAGCCGCTGCACCCCAGGGAAGAGCGAGCGCGTGGTCATCGCACCGCGCATCACACACACCCACCTGGGGCGCTGTCAACGCTGCATCGACGAGAGCTGCAGGATCTGCTTCGTGACCTCGACGTTTCGCGTGTACGCGTCGCGGGTCACGGTGAGCGCGCTGTACGCCTCCACCACGTCGCCCTCAACATCGCGCGCGCGAATCTCCGTCGACGCCGCGAGGGCGTTGCCGAGCACGTCGCCCGCGCTGCGCAGGCGCTCGGTGTCGAGCCCCGCGTCGACCTGCACCGCGCGCACCTGCTTGTGCAGGGCGTCGACCAGGTTGATCCCGCGGCGCACGGCCACGAGGTCGTTGCGCTCCAGCGCGTCGGCGAGGTTGCCCATCTCCGCGAAGAGGTCGATGCCCCCGACGGAGGTGAAGGCCCTTGCGCCGCTGGCGTTCGTGCGCACCGAGACCCCGTCGGAGACGTCCACCCGCACCTCGTCGGGGTTGCCCGAGAACACCCCGATCTCGCTCACGGGCGCGGTGCCCGACCGGCTCCCGCCGAAGAGGTACCCGTTGGCGCCGCGGCTGTTGGCGAGCCCGATGAGCGCCGTGCGCAGCCCGCGCACCTCCTGCCCCACCGTCGCCCGCATCTCCGCCGAGACCGTCTCGTTGGCCGCGCCGAGCACGAGCTCCCGCGCGCGAATGAGCATGTCGCCCGCCTGGTTGAGCACGCCCTCGGCCACCTGCAGGTCGTTGGCCGCGCGCTCGGCGACCTCCTTGCGGGCCCTCACCACGCCGTCGCGGGCGTCGCGCGAGACGGTGCCCGCGAAGGCCACGGGGTCGTCGCTGGGGCGCTCCACCTTGAGGCCCGACGAGGCCACGCGCGTCGCGCGCACGAGGCGGTCCATGGTCTTGCGCTGGCCCTGGGTGGCCACCGTGAGCAACATCTTGTCGGTGACGCGCATCGATCAGACTCCCTTGATGAGTGAGTCCAGGAGCTCGTCGGCGACGCGCAGCACCTTCGTCGACGCGTCGTAGGCCCGCTGGAACCGCGTGAGGTTCACCATCTCCTCGTCGAGGGAGACCCCCGACGAGCTCTCCAGCAGCGACTCGGCCTGCTGCACGGTGTCTTGCCGCAGCGCGAGCTCGTTGTCGGCCGACGCGCGGCGCGTGCCCACGTCCCCGAGGATCCCGCCGAAGCGCTCCGAGGGCGTGCCGTTGCCGCCGCCGAGGGCCGTGGTGGCGAGGCGCGCGAGCTCCAGCGCCGCGACGTTGCCGCCGGGCAGCGTGCCCGAGGTCGAGGCCGCGCCGATGCGGTCGGGCTCGCCCAGAATGCCCGCGTCGAGCCCCACCCGCGCCGCCGCCCCCACCACCGCGGTGATCGGGGTGAACAGCGGGCGGCCCGTGGCGCCGTCGAGCCCGTAGGCCCGCCCGTGCACGGCGTTGATGGCGCCCACGAGGTCGAAGGCGAAGGCGTCGAGGGCGTTGGTCGCGGCGGGGAGGTCCACGTCGCGGGCCTCGCGCACGCCGCCGAGGGTGCCCTCGGTGACCGCGCGGGTCACGTCGTCGCCGAGCCCGCCGGGCTGACGGCGCACGCGCACCTGCATGGCCCCGGCGGTGTCTTGCCCCACCTCGATGGTCGACGCGGTGTTCCCCTCGACGAGGGCGGTGCCCATGGCGAAGAGGGTGATGCGCCCCGAGGCGTCTTCGATGACCCGGGCGCCCACGCGCTCGCCGACCTCGCGCACGAGCAGGTCGCGCTGGTCCCGAAGGTCGGCCGCGCCGTCGCCACGGGCGGTGGCCTCGGCGATCTCGCCGTTGAGCTGTGCGATGCGCGCGGTGCGCTCGTTCACGTCGGTGGAGAGCGCGGTGGCGCGGGTGTAGAGGTCCGAGCGCAGGCGCTCGAGGTCGCCCACGGCGCCGCGCATCGCGGTGCCCAGAGACTCCACGTCGGACATCACCGACGCGCGCAGCGAGCGGTCGGCGGGCGCGCCCGAGAGCCGCGCGAAGGAGGTGAACATCGCGCTCACCCGCTCGGCGATGCCGCCGACGCCCGGTGACATCACCCCCTCCACCTGCGCGAGGGCGTTCGCCCGCGACTGCGCGGCGCCGCGGCGGGCGTCTTCGAGGGTCAGGCGCTGGTGCGCCACGCGGTCGAAGGCGCGCGAGATGCCCACGACGTCGACCCCGCCCGCGGCGGAGCTCTGCGCGCCCAGCGTGCGGCTCTGTAGAATGACCCCGCGGCGCACGTAGCCCGGGGTGTTGGCGTTGGTCACGTTCTGCCCCGCCACGGCGACGCCGGCGCTCTGCGCGAGCAGGCCGTCGCGGGCGGAGTTGAGGATTCCCAGGAGGCTCATGTGTTCAACCTCGTAGCGAGAGGCGGTGCGGGGTGTAGCTCGGGCGCGCCCCCACCCCAGGGGGGCTGAGCCCCAGCGCGTCGCTCATGCACTCGCGGGCGTGCGCGAGCAGGATCACATTGCGGCGCAAGGCTTCTGTGAGGGTCTCGGCCCCCTCCAGGGCGGCGCGATCTCCGCGGCCCGCGGCGTCGCGCAGGCAGTGCAGGATCACGGATTTCTCTTCGGCGAAGCGCTCCACCGCCGCGCCGTCGAGCCGCCTGATGGCCTCGCGCTCCGCGTCCAGGACCGCCCCGAGGCGATCCAGCGCGTCGCGCGGGTTCACGATCAGATCTCGTCGAGCATGCGCTGGGCGATGAGGTCGGCGTCGACCTTGAAGGTCCCGTCGGCGAGCTCGGCGCGCAGGCGCTCGACCTTCGCGGCGTCGAAGCCCTCGGCGCTCGTGGGCGAGGGGCGCTCCGACAGCGCCCGGGCGCGCTCGGAGAGCGACACCTTCACGGCCTCGGCCGAGTGCGCCCCCCGCTGTCCTTCGAGCCGCGCGACGTCCTGGGTCTTGCCCACCCCGTCTACGGCCCAGACCCTGCTCTGCGTGTCGTTGATCCGCATGGCGATTTCCTCAATCCCGGGTGCCCGCGATGGTCTCGCGGGCCCCGTGATCCTGGGAACGGCCAACTTCGCCCGGCCTTGAGCTGCCCGCACGATTTTCGGCGCCACGGAGCCCGCCCCGGAGGGTCTCCTCGATCTGCCGCGCGAGGCCGAGGCCGCCGCGGTCGGCGACGCTCTGCGCCAGGGCGTCGGTGCACATCCCGCGCTCGGTGGAGCCCCCGGGCATCACCCGCGAGGTCTCCAGGAGCTGGCGCACCAGCATGGACTCGAACTCCTTCGCCACGCGGCTGAGCTCCGCGGCCTGTCGGCCCGGGGCGCTCGCCGTCGTGTCCCCCGCGGGGGTCGTGCTCTCAACGCGCATGGAACGGTCTCCTCGTAAAAATCTGGAACACTTCGGACGCAACCGCGTTCACTGGATCACCACCTCGGCCTCCAGGGCCCCGGCCGCGCGCAGCGCGTCGAGCACCGAGGAGAGCTCCCGCGGGGTGAGCCCCAGGGTGCTGAGCGCCGAGGCGACGTTCGACAGCGTCGCCGCCGCGGGCAGGTAGATCATGGGCCGGTTGGTCTCGGTCGACGTGACCTCGCTCTGCGGCACCACCGCGGTGCGGGCGCCCGGGTTGGCGATCCCCCCGGGCTGCGACACCTGCGGGGTCTCTCGCACCACGATGGTGAGCGTGCCGTGCACCACCGCCACGGGGGCCAGGCGCACGTCGCCGCCGGCCACCACGGTGCCGATGCGCTCGTTGATCACCACCCGCGCGCGGCGCACGGGCTCGACCTCGATGTCCTCGATCTGCGCGAGGAAGGCCACGAGGTTCTCGGCGTTGGTCCCCCCCGGGAGGGTGATCACCACCGAGCCCGAGTCCCGCGCCCGGGCGGCGTCGGCGAAGACCTGGTTGATCGCCACGGCCACGCGCTGCGCCACGGTGAACCCCGGCGTGCGCAGGCCCAGGGTGATCCGCCCCTCCTCCACGAGCACGGGGCTCACGTCGCGCTCCACCAGGGCGCCGCTCACGATGCGGGCCGCGGTGGGAGAGCCCGCGCGCACCGACGAGCCCGTGGCGCCGCCGGCCTGAAACCCGCCCACGAGGAGGGGGCCCTGGGCCACGGCGTAGGGCTGCTGATCGGCGCCCTTGAGCACCGTCTGCACGAGCACGCCGCCCTGCAGCGAGCGCGCGTTGCCGAGGGAGGAGACGGTCACGTCGATGCGGGTGCCCGGCCGCGCGAAGGCCGGCAGCGTGGCGGTGACGGCCACCGCGGCGACGTTGCGCAGGCGCAGCGCCGTGGGGTCGGCTTGGATCCCGAGGCGGCGCAGCAGGGCGAGCACGCTCTGGCCGGTGAAGGGCACCTGCACGTCGTCGCCGGTGCCGTTGAGGCCCGTGACGAGGCCGTATCCGATGAGCTGATTCTCGCGCGCGCCGCTGACCTCGGTGAGGTCCCGCAGGCGCTCGGCGGCCGCGGGCGCGGGGCGGAGCAGGGCGATCACGGCGAGCAGCGCGGCGCAGAGGGCAGAACGGAGAGACATGCAGAACCCCATTGGGTCAGAAGGGATTGATCCACTCGAGGAAGCGCGCGAGCCAGCCGCGGCGGTTGTTCTCGGTGAGGTCGCCCGAGCCCGAGAACTCCACCTGCGCGTCGGCGATGCGCGACGACGACACGCTGTCGTCGGGAGAGATGTCGGCCTGGCGCACGAGGCCCGAGATGTAGAGGTGGTACTCCTCGTTGTTGATCAGCACGACCTTGGTGCCCTCGACGAAGAGGTCCCCGTTGGGCATGCGTCGGGTGACGCGCACGGCCACGGTGCCCTGCAGGGTGCCCTGCCGCGTGGTGTTCCCGTTGGCGGTGAAGTTCGACCGCGAGAGGAACTCCCAGAGCCGCGTCGGGTCGGCCTCGGGCACGGCCGAACGCAGCGCCGGGATGAGCCCGAGAAAGCTGGAGATCCCTGAGGATCCGCCGCTCTCGCGGGTCATCGCGGTGTTCGCGCCGCCGCTGGCGTCGGCCCGCTCGTCGAGGCGCACCATCACGGTGTCGCCCACGTGCCGGGCGCGGGTGTCTTCGAGCCATCCCCCCGACGCGGAGCTGAACAACGACCCCGCCGACGGACGCGTGGACGGGTCATGCTGCGCGTACTGCCCGGGGTTGTAGTCGCGGTGTCGCGGCGTGGTGTTGGAGATGTGCCGCGGCCCGCAGGCCCACAGCGCCCACGAGGCGAGCGCGGCCGTCGCGAGGGAGCGCGCGGGCCTCACGGCGCGACCTCCAGCACCTCGGCCTCACCCGGCGCGACCACCCGCGCCCGCAGCGTGCGGCCGTGCAGGCTCACCGACACGGGCAGGAGATCCCCCACGAAGGCATCGCTCCCGGCGACGCCCATCACCGAGACCTCCACGGGTCCGCGGCGCACGGTGAGGCGAATGGGCGACGAGCGGGCGACATCGGGGGTCACCGCCTCGGGGCCGACCTGGAGTTCCACGGGCACGGTGCCCTGGGCCACGGTGGCGCCCTCCTGGGAGTAGTCCACCGCGGCCATCACGCGAAACGGCCCGATGCGCCGCGGCGCCCGGGGGAGCAGCACGCGCACGCGGTCGAAGCCATCGGGCACGGAGGTGCTGCGCGGCGCGCGCACCGCCGCGAGGGTCACCCCGCGAGGGAGCGTCACGGCGTCGCGCACGAGCTGCTCGAGCTGCTGCGCGTTGAGGGCCCGCACACGCCGGGTGATGCGCACCGTGGACGGGAGCTGCGACGGGATCGGCAGCCGCGCGTCGGTGAGCGCGAGGACGAGGTCGTCGCGCGTGAGCACCCGCAGCGCGCCGGGCTGCGGCGAGGGGCCGAGGTCGACGTCGGCCATGGGCGCCACCGCGTCGCGGAGCACGTCGCCCAGGCGCACGCGGGCCCGAGAGACCTCGGCGCGCACCGGGGCGCCCACGGCGATGGCGTCGACGGCGACGGCGAGCAGCGAGAGCAGCGCCGCGGTGAGCGTACCGATCCGTTGACGAATGACGTTCATCGGATCTGCGTCGCGTTGCGGAGCATTTCGTCCGCGGCCTGGATGACCTTCGAGTTGATCTCGTACGCGCGCTGCGTGCGGATCATCGCGATCATCTCGTTCACCACCTCGACGTTGCTGCCCTCGAGGGCGCCCTGCTGCAGGGAGCCGCGGCCCTCGGTGCCGGGCGCGCCGACGCGGGGCTCGCCGCTGGCGTTCGTCTGCTGAAAGAGGTTGTGCCCCAGGGCGATGAGCCCGTCGGGGTTCGCGAACACCGCGAGCTGCAGCTGCCCCACGTTGGTGGGCGTGGTGCTCCCCGCGGCCAGCGCGCTCACCGTGCCATCGGGCGCGACGGTCACCGAGGTGGCGTCGACGGGCACCGTGATCGCGGGCTCCACGGGGAGGCCGTCGGAGGTGACCATGCGTCCCTGCGCGTCGAGGCGCAGGGTGCCCGCGCGGGTGAACGCGGTGTCGCCCGTGGGGCGCTGCACCTGAAAGAACCCCTGGCCCTCGATGGCGAGGTCCATGGGGTTGCCGGTCTGGGTGAGCGGACCCTGGGAGAAGTACCGCGCCGTGGCGACGACCCGCGCGCCGGCCCCCACCTGCAACCCGGTGGGGTTGGCCCCGCCGGTGTTGTTCGTGGCGCCCGGGGTGCGGACGGTCTGGTAGAAGAGGTCCTCGAACTGCGCCTCCTGTCGCTTGTATCCGACGGTGTTGGCGTTCGCGAGGTTGTTGGCGATGGAGTCCAGGTTGGTCTCCTGGGCCACCATTCCCGTGGCGGCGACGTGCAGGCTTCGGAACATGCCGACGCTCATTGCGAGCGCGATGCCATGCGGCGAACCGTGGCCGATTCACGGACTTCGGGTCCGGCGACGAATGGCCGATGGCGCGCTTCGCCACGCGCGTGACGGGCCCGCGGCGGGTCGCTGACGGCCCCGCCCCCGTGGTAGACAACGCTGGAACCTTTTCCCCCACCCGACGTCAGAACCGCCCATGAGCGACACCGCGACCACCGCGCACGACATCCCGGCTCCGCCCGCACCGGGCACCGAGGAGCTCATCGACGAGGCGCTCACCGGCCTCCCCGCGCCGCCGCGCGCGCGCCGCCGGGTGCTCTCGGTGATGCTCACGGGCATCGCCGTGGCGTCGCTGTTCCTCGCCTGGCAGCTCAAGGACGACGCCCTCTACGCCCTCGCGCCGACGACCCCCGCGGCCCTGGGCGACGGCCGCAACGCGACGCCCGAGGCCATCGGGTTGAACCGCCTGGTGACC
>JBILLI010000223.1:0-10445 GCA_044376155.1 Polyangiales bacterium | reverse complement strand
CGAGACGAACGAACGCGAAGCCCCTCGGGCGACCGGTCATCCGATCGCGAGGGAGCGTCAGCTCGACCACGTTGCAGCCCGACTCCGTGAAGAGGCCGCGCAATACCTCTTCCGTAACGCTGTCGGGCAGGCCTGCCACGAACAGCTTCTGCGCGTCTGAAGTCGCCATCCGAATTGTCTCCGAATACCTACGATGCAATCTGCGGTGTGAGTGGGGAGGGGAGGAGTCGCCGCGCGCCGCGGCCGTCCGGGAGCGAGAGGATACGGAAACATCCCGCGCCGTCAACTGCGCCCTGGACCGGGGCCCCTCCGCGCGCCTGCGGCGTTCTGTGCGTGTCGAGGTCGGGCGCATCCTTGACACCGTCCGCGGGGTGGGGGCAGTGTGATCCCACGCGCACCCGGCGATGCAACGTCGCCCTCGCGTAGACGTCATGGCCGAAGCTCGGGCTCAAAACACATACAGGGTGACCGACCGGCTCGAAGCGGGCGGCATGGCGGAGGTCTTCCGCGGGGAGTCCACGAGCGTCGCCGGCTTCAAGAAGCAGGTCGCGATCAAGCGGGTTCTCTCGCACCTCGCGTCCAACGAGAAGTTCATCCGGATGTTCCTCGACGAGGCGCGGCTCAGCGCGCGCCTCACGCACACGAACATCGTGCAGGTGTTCGACATCGGCCACGTCGAGAACACCTACTTCATCGTGATGGAGTTCATCGACGGGCTGAACCTCAAGCACGTCGTCGAGCACCTCCGCGCCCGCAAGCAGCCCTTCGCGATCAACGTCGCGGTGCACATCGCCGCGAAGGTCTGCGAGGGGCTCTTCTACGCCCACGAGATCACCGACTCCGAGGGCCGCCCGCTGCACATCGTCCACCGCGACATCTCTCCGCCGAACGTGCTCATCAGCAAGCGCGGAGAGGTGAAGATCACCGACTTCGGCCTCGCCAAGGCCGCCGTCGCCGTGGAGAAGACCGAGCCCGGCGTGGTGAAGGGCAAGTTCTCCTACCTCGCGCCCGAGACCGCGCTGGGCCAGGAGGCCGACGCCCAGGCCGACATCTTCGCCGTGGGCATCATGCTCTGGGAGATGCTCGCGGGGCGAAAGCTCTTCCAGGGCGACAGCGACTACGCCACGGTGAAGCTGGTGCAGCAGGCGCAGGTGCCCTCCATCCGCGCCATCAACCCCGGCGTGCCCGAGGAGCTCGAGCGCATCCTCCGCGTCTCCCTCGCGAAGGACAAGCGCCAGCGCTACCCCACCGCGCAGGCCATGGGGGAAGACCTCTCGTCGTTCCTCTTCTCGCACAACCTCCGCGTCACCGCGCGCGACATCGGCACGCTCGTGACCGACGTGTGCAACGAGCGCGACGTCACCAAGTCGGGCGTCGGCCGCCGCGACGGCTCCACCATCGAGTCGCTGATCCAAGAAGAGCTGCTCGCCTTCACCTCCCTCGGTGAGCCCTCGGCCTCCCCCGGCGGCGGCAGCAACGCCACGCCCAACGATGCCGACGGCTCGCGCCCCCTCGACGCGGGCGAATTCGTGAACCTCAACGAGTGGGGCCCGAACCTCGTGAGCGAGCTCGACCCCGGGATGCGACAGTCGATCCCCATCGACCTCGTCCCCTCGCTGTCGCCCACCTCGCTGTCGTCGCCGGGCAACCTCGCCGATGAGCTCGAGGGCGACAACGAGCCCTCGGGCGGCCCTCCCGCGCCGCAGGTCGGCGGGCACACCTCGCTGGTGCACAACAAGGTCTTCAAGAGCCTCGCGCCGCCGCCGGGTGACCGACCGAAGCTCCCCTCGGCGCTCATCGCCGCGCTCGTCGCGCTGGTGCTCGCCGCGGTGGGCGTGGGCTTCTACCTGAAGTTCAACCGACAGCCCCCGACGCCCGCGGCCATCCCCGCCGACGGCGGCGACCCTCCCGATCCCGGCGACCTGCGCTGACCCCATGACGCGCCCCCGCGCGCAGGCGCTGTGCCTCGGCGCGCTGCTGCTCCTCGCGCTCGCGCTGCGACTCCCCGCGCTGGACCGCCTCCCCACCCCCTGCGGCGACGAGGGCAACTGGGCCTGGTACGGCCGCGAGCTCGCCGCGGGACGCGCCGTCGCCCTCGACGCCGACGCGCGCTTCGTCACCCTCGCCTTCGCGCACCTCATCGCCGCGTCCATGCGCGCGCTCGGCCCCACCTTCACCGCCGCGCGCGCGCCCCTCGTCGCCGGCGTCGCCCTCGCGATGGTCGGCGCATACGCCCTCTGCCGCGCGCTCCGTCGGCCCGCCGCGGGCCTCGCCGTCGCCGCGCTGCTCGCGGCGCACCCCTGGTCGGTGATGGCCTCGCGCAACGCCACCACGCCCTACGCCCTCGCCCTCGGGGCCATGACCTGCGCGCCCCTCGCCTGGCTCTACGCCCACCGCGAGGGCCGCGCGTGGCGCTGGATCCTCGCGGGGACCCTCCTCGGCGCGGGCCTCCACGCCTCGCCCCTCGCCGCGCTCACCGCCTTCACGTGCGCCGCGTGGACCCTCTCCGCCCCAGGGCCCCGCGCCGCGCTGCGCACCCGCGGCCCGTGGCTCGCGCTGCTCGCCGCGACGCTCGCCGCGCTGCCCGTGGCGTCTGGCGCGCTCGCCGTCGCCCGCGGCGGATCCACCCGCCCGCGCCACCTCTTCACGCACCTCGGCGACCGATCGTACGTGTACGTACGAACGCTCCTCGGGTCGCTCAGCGGCGAGGCCACCCTGCGGCACTTCGTGGCGCCGCGCCCCTCCCTCGCCCTCGAGCTCCTCGCCGCCGCGACGCTCGCCGCGCTGCTCCTCCTCGCCGCCCGCGCGCGCGACGACGACGACGACCTCACCCGCGACCTCGCGCGCCTCACCCGCGTCGCCGCGCTCGTCACCCTCGTCGGCACCGCGGCGCTCCTCGCCCCCGCGCGCACCTGGAACCTCCCCGCCATCGACGCCGAGCGCTACGGCTTCGCGCCCCTCGCGGCCTTCGCCCTCGCGCTCGCCACGCTCACCACGCGCCGCCACACGCGCGCCGTGCCTTGGGCCTTCGCCGCGGCGATGCTCGTCGGCCCCACGCGCGCCACGCTCACCGCGCTCCACCGCGGCGCGGGCGCCGACCACGGCGTCTGGACCCTCGCCGGCGGCGGCGGGTACCGCGGCTGGAAGACCCCGCGCGCGCCCGTGTCGCTGCCCACCCTCATCGCCCGCGAGGTCGACGCGCTGCGCGCGGATGCGCCCGCCACCATCGTCGTCGCCGACTACGCCTTTCACACCCTGCCCGTGACCACGGGCGACGCGCCCGTCGAGACCGTCGACGTGGCGAAGGCATCGTTGCCGCTGACCCCCGGCCGCCTCCACATGTTCGTGCGCTGGAGCGACGGGCTCCTCGCGCCGGAGCATCTCCCTGTCGACGACGTCTCCGCGCAGCGCGCGCTCACCGCCCTCATGCACAGCCCGCGCTTTCGCGACCTCCGCCGCGTGCGCGTGGTCACGCAGCGCGACGGCGCGCCCCTCGTCGAGCTCTGGGCCGCGACGCACGCGCCGTGACCTTCATCCCCCGCGCACCGCCCCGAGCGCGGCGTGCAGCAGCGGCCGCGCGGCCTCGGTGACCCCGACCAGCGCCAGCGCGACGAGCACCAGCGGCACGGTCATGCGCAACGGAAGGTCGATCCCCGCGCGCGCCACGGGGCGAGAGACCCGCGCCACCGCCGCGAGCGCCACCTCGGTGACCAGGAGCGCGAGCAGCGCCGAGGCCGACAACGACAGCGCCGACTCCAGCGAGCGCGCGACCCACTGCGCGCCCAGCGCCGCGAGCTCCCCAAGGCGCCAGGAGGAGCGCGGGGCGGCGTCGAGGGGGAACGTCTGCCACGTCCCCGCGAGCGCGCGCAGCACGCCGCGGTGCGCCCCCGCAGCGGCGAAGACCGCGGCGGTGGTGGCCTGCAGCAACGTCGTCAAAGGACCGTCGAGCAGCCGCGGCGCGCCCTCGCCAAACAGCGGCCGCCCCCGCGCGCGGTCGAGCATCTCTCCCGCGTAGCGCACCGCGAAGAACGGCGCCGAGAGCACCAGCGCCATCGCCACGCCGAGCGTGAGCTCGCGCCCGACGAGCACCACGAACCACCCGTCGGCGGGCACGTGCCGCGGGAACGCGAGCGCGCCGCCTCCCAGGGCCAGCGCAAGCGCCAGGGCCAGCGCGAAGCGCACCAGCGGTCGCAGCAGGACGCCGCCGAAGACGGGCACCAGCAGCAGCGAAGGCGTGACCCGCAGCGCCACCAGCAGCGCGCCGCCGAGCAGCGCGAACATCACGGGACCAGCGCGGGCATCGCCTGCCAGAGCGCCCGCGTGAAGCGCAGCAGGGTGTCCCCCATCCATGCCCCGGCGAGGGCCACCGTGGCGGTCACCGCGAAGGCCCGCGGCGCCTGCCCGATGGCGGGGTCGCCGAGCTGCGCGCGCGTCGCCGCGAGGCCCGCCGCAACGCTCACCGCGAGGCCCGCGAGCAGCGCGGGCGCAGAGAGCAGCGCCGCGAGCAAGAGGGCTTCGCGCGAGAGCTCCGCGACGCGGGTCAACACGACGACGGCGCCGCGCTCACTGCAGCGCGAAGGGATAGGTCACAGAGAAGGTCGGCTGCGAGAAGGCTGGCACGTGCACCCGACGCACGGCCGAGGCCACGCACGAGGCCTGCGCGCCCGTCACGGGAGGCGCCACGGTGGCGGTGTTCACCTCGCCACGGCTGTTGAACACGATGGTCACCGTGGCCACGCCGCCCTGACCGCTGCCACAGCTCCGCACCGACGGACCGGCGCCGCGCAGCGCCGCGATCACTGCATTGCGATCGGGCCTCGGCGGGAGGTCGCTCGAGGGCGCCGCCGCCGCAGGCGCCGCACCCGCCGCGGGGCGGCCGGCTACCACGGCCTCCATGAGGTCGCTCACGCTGCCCGCCGCCGCCCGGGGGCGCGCCGGCGCAGGCGCCGGTCGTGCCGTGGGCGCCGCGGGCGCAGCCGCGGGCGGAGGTGTCGGCGCCGCAGAAGCCGTGGTGCGCGGACGCTCGCGATCGCGCTCGCGGTCGCGCTCGCGGGCACGCTCAGGCGCAGGGTTCGCCGCGGGCGCGGGGTTCGCCGCGGGCACGGGGTTCGCCGCGGGCGCAGGGTTCGCCGCCGGGGCGGCAGGCGCTGCCGTCGGAGCTGCAGGCGGAGGGGTCACCGTGTTGGGATCCATCGCCGCGGGCGCAGCCGGAGTCGGCGCAGCCGCGACCTGGGGCGCGGGCGGCGGCTCACTGTGCGACTTGAGAATGAACGCCGCGGCGACACCGCCGGCGGCGAGGATGGCCGCGACGCCGATCCACACCATGGGGTTGCTGCGCTGGGGCTCCGGTGCGGGCGCGGCCACCGGGGCGGCCACGGGCACCGCGGGCAGCGCCACGGGCGCGAGCACCGGCGCCGCGAGGGGCGCGCCCAGGCCCGACGACGCGCCCACGGAGAGGATGTCGTCCACCGACGACTTCTTCCCGCCACGCTCGTTGTGAATCGCCCCCGACAGCTTGTTGATGTCGATGAGGCCCGACGAGTCACCGCTGGCGGTGCCCGCCGCCGCCGCGCCACCACCCGCGGGCTTCTCATCGCCCGAGAGCTGCTGCAGCGTGGCGAGCGAAAACAGCACCGAGTTCTCGTTGCGCTGTCCAGTGAGCTGCTCGCCCTTCGGCACCTCCTTGGCCCCCGCGGGCTCCTCGGCGAAGAGGGGCTTCGCGGCCTCCTGCTGGCGCACCTCGACCGCGAAGAGGTCTCCCCCCGCGGCCTTCACCGGACGGGTCTTCGCCGTCACCGAGGCCGAGACCTTCGTCGCGGCGTCGCCGTCGAGCGCGCCGAAGAGGCCCGACGACGCGGCGGGCGCGGGCTCCGACGCGGTCGGCGGGACCAGCGACGCGAAGAGGTCGGCCCCCGCGGGCGCAGGCTCCGACGCAGCCGGGAACGCGTCCGAGAGCGACGCGGGCGGCCCGAGGAGCACGGCGAGTTCGTCGACCTGCGCGATGGGCAGCCAGCCCTCGAAGCCCTCACGCCAGACGTAGGTCTCGTTGTCGACGGTGCCCTCGTGGAACATCGCCTGCACCTGACCGGCGGTGTAGGGCCCCTGCTGGTCCCCATTCACCACCGCGTGCCACACCGCGTCGCTCGACACACCTCCCGCCGCGTCCGCGGGGGATGCCTCTGCGGGTAGATCCGTGCCGCGGACGAGGATGTCCTCACCGCACTTCTTGCACTTGATCTTGAAGACCTTCTTGCCCTGGACCTTTTCGTCCGCGATCTTGTAGGTCGCGGAGCAGCTCTGACACACGATCTTCATGTCGAGTCACCCGTTGCGAGGAGTCCTCGTCGCCAGCGGTTGCAGTGAGCAGCGTCGTCGTGGTTCGCGCATCGTTCTGAGCGCTGACGTACCGGGTCCGCCACCACCTCGCGACGCCATGATAGAGATCCGTAGTTTCTGGGGTCAAGCTCACATTTCGCGCGAGCCTGGAGCTTCGATCGGTGACCCGGCGCACCCTTGGGTGGGCGCCGCGAAGAAGTTATCGCGGGGGCAACGTGGTGCCGTCTTCGCCGCAGAAGTCCATGTAGGCGGGAAAACTCCGGCCGCACTTCGGGCATCGACGCTCGCCGTCGGCCGCGACCACAGCGGGGGTGACACTGGTCGACGGGGGCGTCACGCCGGGCGCGAGGGGTTGCCCGTCTTCGGGGCAGAATGCGAGCTCGCCCTGGTACACCTTGCGGCAGTACGGGCAGTGCTTCGGCGCAGGCGTCGACACGGGCGGCGGACGCTCTGACACCGCACCCTCGCCGCGGCGACGGTTGGGGTTCAACGGCGGCGGCTGCGTCGGGCTCGACGGCTCAGACATCTCCGGCGGAGGCATGACCTCGCGGCGCGGCCGGGGGTCGTCGTCGTCGAAGCGCGGCTTCGCCGGCGGCGCGCGTCGACGCGACAGCAGCAGCAGGATCAGCGCGAGCACCGCCGCCCCGCCCCCCAGGACGAAGAGCCACGACGTGCGGTCCACCCGGGTGTCGGGCGCGAGCGCCCCTCCGCCGACCTGCGCGCCGGAGTTCACCTCGGGCACACCCCCATCGGGGTCTTCGAGGCGCTCCGCGATGAGGGTCGCGTAGCGGTCCTGGGTGACCACCTCGACCTCGGCCCGCGCGCTGAGCGCACCCGCGCTGGCGGAGACCTCGAAGGTCCCCACGCCCGCCCCCGCGGAGACGAAGCACCCGCGGTCCATGCTCCCCTCGCCCGCCCCGCGGGAGCGCTGCACGGTCCATCGCACGTCGCTGGCCGACGACTCACAGCCCGCGGCATCCACCATCCGCGCGCGAAAGCACACGCGCCCGCCGCTGGTGGTGCTGCGCCGCGAGGGGCTCACCACGAGCGACACCGCCGCCCCCGGGGTGCAACGCGTGGGCGCAGGGCGCGCGGGCGTCGGTGCCGGCGCGGGCGTCGGTGCGGGCGCGGGCGTCGGTGCGGGCGTGGGCGTCGGTGCAGGCGCGGGGGGCGCGCCGCTCACGCGCTCGTAGCTCCGCGTGGCCGTCGCGACGGCGCGGCAGTTGGATCCCTGGAGCGTCCACGCGTAGCGGGTCTCACCGCGCATGGAGAGCCGGTCGCCGTCGAGGGTGACGGTGTACGACCCGCGCTCGCCGAGGCTCTCCCCCACGGGGGTACCGCACGAGACGTTCCAGGTGTTCCCCACCCGCGCGTGCGCGAGGGCCTCGGTGTGGCGGTTGTCGCTCCAGCACTGGTCCGTGCGCTGCCGCCTCCCCCCCGTGGAGATTTCCAGATCCCCCCCCACGGCGCGGATGGTGACCTCGCGGCCCGTCGCGTTGCTGCGGTCTTCGGGGCGCGGACCGCACCCGGCCCCCCACTCCTCGACGCTGTAGTCCACGCGGTCGCGGGTGAGCCGCCAGGTCTCGCCCTCGGCGGAGATTTGCGCGCCCGCGACGGGTGCGACGAGGCAGAGCGTGAGGGTGAGCGCGGAGGTCGCGCGGGGGAGGCGCATCAGGGGATCAGGCTAGTACCGATCCCCCGAGACACGCCAGCGAACGGCGGATTCTCAGCGCGCGGCGCGGGCGGCGCGCACGGCGTCGGTGAGCTCGGGCACAACCTTGAAGAGGTCCGCCACGAGGCCGTAGTCGGCGACCTGATAGATCGGCGCCTCGGCGTCTTTGTTCACCGCGACGATGACCTTGCTGCCCTTCATGCCCGCGAGGTGCTGGATCGCGCCCGAGATCCCCACGGCGACGTAGAGCGCCGGGGCCACGACCTTGCCGGTCTGCCCGACCTGCAGGTCGTTGGGCACGTAGCCCGCGTCCACCGCGGCGCGGCTCGCGCCCATGGCCGCGCCGAAGGCGTCGACGAGGGGCTCGAGCACGGTCTTGAAGCTCTCCGACGACTTGAGCGAGCGGCCGCCCGAGACGACCACGCGCGCCTCCGCGAGCTCGGGGCGCTCGGACTTCACCTCGTCGAAGCTCACGAACTGCACGCGCGCGGCGGCGGGCGCGTCCTGCGCGGCGACGGACTGCACCGACGACGCGCCGCCCGTGGGCGACGCGGGCGCGAACTCCGACTGACGCACCGAGACCACCTGCACGGCAGTGGTCACCTGCATCGTCGCGATGGCGTTGCCGGCGTACATCGGGCGCTGATAGACAAGCCCGCCCGACGAGGCGTCCACCGCGGAGATGTCGCTCGCGAGGCCCGCGCCGAGGCGCGCGGCGACGCGGGGCGCAAGGTCCTTGCCGAAGGAGCTCGCGGTCACGGCGACGACGGAGTACCCGCCGGCCTTCGCGGCGTGCGACACGGTGGGCGAGAAGGCCTCGCCCACGTAGTTGGCGAAGCGCGCGTCGTCGGCGACGAGCACGCTGCCCGCGCCGTAGGACCGCAGCTCCTCGGCGGCGGCGGCGACGCCCTGACCGATCACGAGGATGTCGAAGGGAAGGCCCGCCTTGAGCGCGAAGTGGATCGCGCTGTGGGTGGTCTTCTTGAGCTTGCCCGAGGCGCACTCGGCGATGACGAGGGTCTTGCTCATGGTGGTCTCCCGTATCCCTTCTCTCAGAGGACCTTCGCCTCGGTTTGCAGCTTCTGCACGAGCTCCGCGACGTCCTTCACCTTGACGCCGGCCTTGCGCGACGGCGGCAGCGCGAAGCCCGTGTACTTCACCTTGAGCCCGCCATCGATGCCGAGGGTCGCGAGCGCGGCCTCGGTGATGGGCTTTGTCTTGGCCTTGATGATCATCATGAGCGGCGGAAAGCGCGGCCCGTCATTGTAGGCGAAGCTCGCCGGGGTCACGTTGTTGCTCACCGACTTCGGGGCCACCACGCGGAGGTCCACCGAGATCACCGCGGGGAGGGTGAGCTTGAGGGTCACCACGCCGCCGTCGACCTCGCGGCCCACGGTGACGGTCTTCTTGTCGGCGGCGAGGTCGACGGTAGCGGCGAAGGTCGCGCTGGGCCAGCCGAGGAGCTCCGCGAGCCCCTGGGCCACCTGGTTCGAGTCGCCGTCGACGGCCTGCTTGCCGAGGATCACCAGGTCGGGCTTCTGCGCCTCGACGACCTTCGCGAGGGCGCGGGCCACGAGGTCGCCGTCGATCTCCTCGTCGGTGGTGTGGAAGAGCAGCGCGGCGTCGGCGCCCATGGCGAGGCCCTGGCGCAGGTTCGTGGTGGTCTCCTTGGGCCCGAACGAGACCAGGGTGACGTTGTCGCCCGCGATGCGCGCCTTGCCGTTCTCGGTGAGCCGCAGGGCGGTCTCGACGGCGTACTCGTCGAAGGGGTTGAGCTTGGGCTCAAGGCCGTCGGTGAGCACCTTCGCGCCGCCGGGCGCGACCTTGATCTTGTTGGCGTTGTTTGGATCCGCCGTGCGCTTCAGGGGGACAAGGATCTTCACGGTGACGACTCCTTCGCGGCGATGGGGGGTGCGCGGCGACGCATGACGCAGCGCGTGGCCGCGTGGTCTAGGGTGCCTCGCGGCGGCTTGTCAATGCCCGGGAGGGCTGAGAATGAATGGCGATTCAGCGCGTGCGCGCGGCGCGCAACGACTGCGCGCGGGCCTCGGTCCACGCGAGTACCTTGCCCTCGGGGTCATCGCCCTGAAAGCGTGAGAGCTCCTGGATGCCCGTGGGCGAGGTGACGTTGACCTCGGTGAGCTTCCCGCCGATCACGTCGAGGCCCACGAAAACCAGTCCGTCCTGGCGCAGGCGCGGGCCGAGGGCGGCGATGATCCGCCGGTCGTCGTCGTCGAGGGCGCAGGGCACCACCGAGCCGCCGACGTGGATGTTGCTCCGGGCCTCGTCGGCGCGGGGCACGCGGAGGATGGCCCCGAGGGGCTCGCCGTCGAGCAGCAATACCCGCTTGTCGCCCACGCGCACCGCGGGCAGGAACTCCTGCACCATGGCGAAGCGCCGCCCGTCGTCGGTGAGGGTCTCGATGATCGAGCGGAAG
>JBILLI010000948.1:0-2758 GCA_044376155.1 Polyangiales bacterium | reverse complement strand
CAGCGTGAGGGCGATCTCGCGCGACTCCCCCGCCGCGAGCACCACCGTCGCCGCGGCGTCGGCGTAGCCCTCGGCGCGCGCGAGCACCCGCACCTCCCCCGGCGCGAGGGGCAGCTCCACCCCCGCGGCGCGGCGCTGCGCGGGGCCGTCGTTGAGCGCGAGGGTGAGGTCGTCGGGCGCGGGCTCCACCTGCACGCGCAGCCACGCGAGGCCCGCCCGCAGCGCGTCGGCCTCGGCCCGCGCGGCGGCGCGCGTGGCGTCGTAGCGGGGCTCGACGCGCGCGCGGTCGGCGGCGTCGCGGGCGGCGCGGTCGAGCATCACGAAGGCCTCGGCCACGCGCCCGAGGCGGTCGAGCGCGCGCCCGAGGTACATCCGGGTGTTGGGGCTGTCGTAGCGCTCCAGCGAGGCCAGGAACGCCGCCCGCGCGGCCTCGAAGCGCCCCGCGCGAAAGTGCTCCCGGCCGTCTTGATAGAGCGCCTGCGCGCGCGCCTCGAGGGCCGCGGCGGCGGGGTCGGCGGCGGTCGACGGCGCGTCGTCCTGCGCGCGCGCGGCGCGCGGCGCACCGATCAACATCGACGTCACCAACACGGTGGCGAGGGGGCGCATGGCGGTGTCTGCGGGGACCCGAGGACGCTCTCAGATCCCGCTGGGATCGTACATACCACCGCCGGGCGCCGTTGGGGTCGTCGCCGACGGCGGGACCTGCGTGCGACGGTGCCGATGTCGATGGTTCCGGTGTCGACCCGCGCGGGGGTTCTCCACACTCGCCTCGGGCTCGGGACCGGGCGCCGCGATCGTCGGCGCGGGTGCGACAGGTTCGGACACCGCCTCGGGCACCGCGAGCCTTCGGGGCGCGGGCGCCACCGCGGCGGGCGTCACCGCGGCGGCGGGCATCGCGGTCGGGGAGGACGCGGCGGTGCGGGGGCGCGACGACTCCCGCAGGCGCGCGAGGCCGAAGATCGCGCTCGCGGCCACGAGCCCCGCGAGCAGGCCGCTGCGCCACGAGGTGCGGAGCTCCATCGACTCCTTGCGCGGGTCGCGCGGCGGCGGCGCCACCGCGGGGGCCGCGGGCGGGGGATCGGTCGCGCGGAGCTCGGACGGGGTGTCGGCGGTGGGGCGGCGCACGCGCAGCGTGGCGCGGCGCGGGGGCTCCTGCGGCGACCAGGTGTCGCACCACGACTCGCTCACGCGCCCCGCGAGGGCGTCTTCGAGCGCCTCGCTGAGCGCGCGCCCCGAGGGGAAGCGGTCGGCGCGGCTGCGCGCGAGGGCGCGGCCCATCCACACGTCGAGGCTCGGCGGCAGCGAGGGGCACACCGAGCTCGGCGGCGCGATCTGCTCCGTGAGGATCGCCACGAGGAGCTCGGCGATGGCCTCACCCTCGAAGGGGTGACGGCCCGTGAGCATCTCGTACACGAGCATGCCCACGGCCCAGAGGTCGCTGCGGCCGTCGAGGTCCCGCGACGAGCGCGCCTGCTCGGGGGACATGTATTTCGGCGTGCCGATGAGCGCGTTGCTCGCGGTGGCGTGGCCGCCCTCGCTGAGGGTGTCGGTGAATTTCGCGACGCCGAAATCGAGCACCTTCACGATCGGCGCGCCGTCGGGGACGTCGCAGAGGAAGATGTTCTCGGGCTTGAGGTCGCGGTGCACGATGCCCTCGGCGTGGGCCACGTCGAGCGCCTCGCCGAGCTGTCGCACGATGCGCAGCACCTCCGCGGAGGTCAGCCGCGGCGCGCGCGCGAGCCGCCGCGCGAGGGACTCTCCGCGCAGGAGTTCCATCACGAGGTACGAGCGCCCGTCGTCGGCGACGCCGAAGTCTTCGACCCGCACCACGTGGGGGTGGCGCAGCCGCGCGGCGATGCGCGCCTCGCGCAAGAAGCGCTCGGTGGTGGCCCCGTCGCGCGCCGCGTCGGGGATCATCACCTTCACCGCCACGGTGTGACCGAGCACGCGGTGACGACCACGGAAGATCTCTCCCATGGCCCCCGCGTCGATCTTTTCGTCCAGGGCCCAGCGGGCGCCCAGGACCTCTCCGGGCAGGCTCATCGCCCTGTGACTTTAGCGACGCATGGCCAGGGACAGCAAATCCCCCCGTGCGGCAGGTCAGTCTCTCCCCGGCGCCCGACGACCGACCTCGCGCCCCGGATCACCCGCTTCTCGGCGCGGCGACCGGGTTTGCGGTAGAAACCGCCGGGCCCCGAGACCCTCGTGCCGGGCCCCGAAACCCTCGTGCCCAGCGATCCCCCCGACGACGAGCGCCTCAGCGCGCCCCCTGGCGCCCCCCGGCGGCGCGGCGGGTTCCGGCCGCGACGGCGATCCCGACGTCGTCGCGTGGGCTTCGCGTCGGCCTTCGCCCTCGCGGTGCTGCTCCTCGGCGCGCTGGTGCTTCGAACCCAGTGGTTCGCCGCGCAGGTCGCCGCACGCGTGGGCGCCGCGACGCGGGCCGCCACGGGCCTCGAGCTGCGCTACGCCCGCGTGGGCTTCAACCTCTGGCGCTTCGCCGTGCGCATCGAGGGCGTGGATGTCTGGCGCCCCGGCACCGCCCGGCTGCTCCGCGTCGACGCGCTGGAGGTCGGGGTGTCGCCCTACGACATCGTGCGCGGCGACGTGCGGCCCACCAGCATCGCCGTCGACGGCGCCGACCTCGACCTCCGCTTCGAGCGCCGCAACGGCGCGGTCAGCCTGGTGAACGGCCCGGTCTCCCGGGGCGGCGGCGGCGGCGGGAGCACCGAGCTGCCCTTTCGCGACCTCGCCGTGAGCG
>JBILLI010000222.1:0-10469 GCA_044376155.1 Polyangiales bacterium | reverse complement strand
GCCCGGGCGCCGTGAGGTCTTCCACGGCGAGCGCGACCTCGCCGCGTGCACCTCCCGCCCGTGCGCGCACCTCCGGCAAGGCCGCGCCGCCCACCACGGCCTGCGCGACCTCCTCGGGCGTGAGCGCGGCGCGCGCGCCCGAGAGCGTCACCGCGCCGCGGTGCAGCACGGTGATGTGGTCCGCGACGGCGAAGACCTCGTCGAGCTTGTGCGAGACGAAGAGCACCGCCGCGCCGCCCTTCGCCAGCGCGCGCACCGTGTCGAGCAGCCCGCGCACCTCCATCGGCGAGAGCACCGCGGTGGGCTCGTCGAGCAGCAGCACCCGCGCGCCGCGGAACAGCACCTTCACGATCTCCACGCGCTGCCGCACGCCCACCGGGAGCGCCCCCACGCGCGCGTCGGGGTCTACGGGCAGCCCGTGCTCATCGCAGAGTTCCGCGACGCGTCGGCGCACCGCCGCGCGGTCCACGAGCAACCCCAGGGGGCCGCGACGGGGCTCCGCGCCGAGGGCCACGTTGTCGATCACCGAGAGGGTGTCGACGAGCATGAAGTGCTGGTGCACCACGCCCACCCCCGCGCGCGACGCCGCGAGCGCGTCCCCCGGCGGCAGCGAGCGGGCCCCCGCGCGCAGCTCCCCGCGGTCCGCCGCGAGCAGCCCGCACGCCACCCGAATCAGCGTGGTCTTGCCCGCGCCGTTCTCCCCGACGAGCGCGTGCACCGACCCCGGCGCGAGCTCGAGGCTCACGCCGCACAACACGTCCCGCGCGCCGAGGCGCACACGCACGTCACGAAGGCTCAGCGCGGGGTCGCTCACGTCGCTCACTCCCGCGGCACCCGCACCGCGCCCGACACCACGCGCAGGCGCAGCGCCTGCACCTCGTCCACGAGCGTGCGCGGCAGCGCCGCCGCGTGCGGACCCTCGTGCACCCAGTCGATGCCGCCCTCGGCGATGCCCAGCACCCGCAGCGCGCCGCCGGCGTGGTCTCGCGCGGGGTCGGTGGCCCCCTGGGCGATGTCGAAGACCGCGTTGTCGACGCGCTTGATCATCGACGTGATCACCACCCCGGGCATCTCGTCGTGCTGGTCGGCGTCGACCCCGATGGCCCACCGACGGAACCGCTGCGCCGCCACGAAGACCCCGTGCCCGGTGGTGCCCGAGGCGTGAAAGATCACGTCCACCCCGCTGGCGTACTGCGCCGTGGCGAGCTGCGCGCCCTTCTCGGGGTCCTTGAAGGCCGACGGGGTGCTCCCCGCGTAGGCTGCCACCACCCGACACGTCGGGCACACCGCCCGCACCCCCGCGCGATACCCCGCCTCGAAGCGGCGGATCAGCGGGATGTCCATCCCCCCCACGAAGCCCACCGCCCCGCTGCGCGAGAACCGCCCCGCCGCGGCCCCCACGAGGTACGACCCCTCCTCCTCGCGAAAGATCACCCCGGTCACGTTCGGCGGCACCGGGCCCTGCATCGGCGGCGCGTAGTCGATGCACGCGAAGCGCGTGTGGGGATGGTCCCTCGCCACCTCGTCGACGTTGCGCGAAAAGATGTACCCCACGGCGATGACCCGATCGAAGCCCCGCGCGGCGAAGAGCCGCAGCGCCGAGGCGCGGTCGTCGGCGTCGGAGGGCTCGACATATTCCACCTCCGCACCGAGCTCGCGGCGAACCCGTACGAGGCCCTCGTAGGCGCCGTCGTTGAAGCTCTTGTCGCCGCGCCCTCCGACGTCGAAGACCAGCCCCACGCGCACCCGCCGCCCCCGCGCCGCGGGCGCCTGCGGCGGCTCGCCCCGGCCCGGCAGCAGGAGCGTGAGCGCGGCCAGGCCCAGGGCGAGCAGCATCCAGCGCGTGGGCCGCGCGAAGCGGTCGGGGTCGGTCACCAACACCGCAGTCTCGCCTCGCCGGGGCGCGGCTTGTCAACCGTCGCCTGCAACGCCCCCGCCGCCTGACGTTCCCCCGATGGCCACGGGATTCAGGTATGGTGTGCCCCCTTCGCCTGCCACCTCCTAGCGCCGGAGCCCTCGCGTTGATCGAAGTCGGTGAGTCCCTCGGCAATCGTTACCGCGTCGTCCACGCCCCCGAGGCGCTGAGACCGGGTGTTGTCTTCGAAGTCGCAGACCGCAGCGGCGCCACGGTGCTCGGGCAGGTCCTCGCCGACGGGGCGGTGACCCCCGCGATGGTGCAGGAGGTGCGCGGCGACCTGTCGGTCATCCCCGCGATGCCCACGGTGCTCAAGCCCCGCGAGATCGCCCTCAGCGCCGCCGGCGTGCCCGTGGGCGTGCTGGAGCGCCCGGGCCTCGTGCGCCTCCGCGACCGCCTCCAGGGCCTCGACGCGGAGCAGAAGAAGCCCATCGCCAACGCGCTCCTCCGCGCGTTCGCGACCCTGGCCTCGGACATCGCCATGCTGCACCAGAGCGGCCAGCTCCACGGCGCGATCTCCTCGGGCGTGATGCTCGGCCCGGCCACGGGCGAGATCCAGGGCGCGCTGCTCTCGGGCTTCGGCGTGGTGAGCTTCGCGCGACGACTCGGCAAGCTCACGGCCGCGCCGACCCCGCGCGGTGACCTCGTCGACCTCCTCGGCGCGCTGCACGACCTCTTCCTCGTCGCGGGCGTACAGCCCGACGGCGGCGCCGCGGCGAAATGGACCCTGCTGCGCCACGCGGCGATGCACGGCGAGCACCCCGCCCTGGCCTCGGGCAACGCCCTGGCGACGCAGCTCAACGAACTCGCCGCCATGCCCGCCTCCGACGACCGCGCCCCGCGGCCATCGCGCATGCCCACCATCGGCGCGCCGATGCGCCCGCGCAGCAGCGTCGTGCCCTCGGAGCCGTCGGCGGGCGCGGCGGCCACGATTCGCCCGCCGACCACCGGAACCACCCGCAAGACCATCCCCCCCTCGGGCAGAGGCAGCGTGCGGGCCGAACCCCCGCGCATGAAGCGCTGGAACTTCTCCGCGGGGATCCTCGTGGGCGGCCTCGGGGTCATCGCGCTGTTCGGCAGCGCCGCGGCGTACTTCGTCTGGGACGCCCGGGCGAACCGCGGCGACGCCCGCCTGATTCAGCCCCGGGTGCGCGTCGCCCTGCCGGCCTGCGTCGGCGAGACCCCGCAGAGCCACACCGCGCTCACCCTCGCCAACGCCGCGCCGCAGCTCGACGCCACCTGCGTCGACGGGCGTCTCGTGGTGGTGAGCCGCGAGGGCACGAACCTCGTGGTCGCGCAGCGCAGGGCCGCGCGGGGACAGCCCTTCGCCGCGCCGCTGCGCCTCGGCGAGAGCGTCGTGGAGCTCGGCGCGCCCATCACCATCGACGCCGCCGCGTGGGTCTCCTGGCGCAACGGCGTGGGCGCCCCCTTCGGCGTCGCGCGGGTTGATGCCACCGGCGCCTCGCCGCGCACCGTGCCCGTCACGGGCTGGGACAACGTCGCCGTCCAGGGCGTCTCGCTGCTGCACGCCACCGAGCGCACGACCTGGCTCGCCACGACCATCGTCGGCGAGACCCGCGCACACGGCGTGCTCATCGAGAGCACGACCGGTGACCGTCCCCACCTTCGGACGTGGTTCCTCGGTGAGGGCAGGGTGGCGTCCAGCCTTCCCGGGCTGCGCCCCACGGTGCTCCTCGACCTCGCGACCGACGGGGTGCACAGCCTCGCCGCGGTCACCGTGGACCTCGCCGCGGTCGAGGCCCTCCCCGGCAACGACCGCACGACCTCGGCCCACGGCGGAGCAATCCCCGCCGCTGCGCTCACCACGTCGTCCCCCTTGCGCGTGGAGGGCGACCGCCTGGTCACCCCGCGGTTGGGGGCGCTCACCACCGCGGGCGTTCGGGTCTTCGGGGTCATGACCGGCGCCGCGCGCCCTGAAGACACCTGCGAGGAGGCCGCCCGCTGCGTGAGCCCGGGCCCCGTCCGGCTGGCGGCGTTCCCCGCGACAGGCGACGGCACGCTGGTCGAGCTCGCGCCCCGCGCGTGGCTCGAAGACGTCCGCGCCGAGGGCGGCGAGCGCGTCGAGGCCTCGCTGCGCACCCCGGGCGCAGACGACACGCCCGTGCCGACGCGTCGGCTGATCTCTCTTCAGATCGGCGCCGCCCCGGGCGCGGCGCGGCTCTTCGACGCCGAAGGCACGGCGCGCGCGCGCACGCTGCGCTGCGGCGACGAGCTCTGGTTCGTGCACGACACCCCGGCGCCGCACCGGGTCTACGCGACGCCCTCGGCCTGCGCCGACCGACTGCGGGCAAGATGATCGACATCGGCACGCGCCTCGGGAACAAATACTTCGTGGTCGCCCGACAGGAGCGCATCTCCGCCGGCGAGCGCTTTCAGGTGCGCACGCCCCAGGGCGAGGTGCGTTGGGCGCAGTGGCTCTGCAACGAGGCGCTCACGGCCCCGCAGGTCGTGGCGCTGCAGGCAGAGCTCGCGACGGTCCCGGGACACGCCGCGGTGCGCTCACCCGTCGAGCTGGTGACCAGCCCCAACGGCGCGCCCGCGGCGATCTATGAGCAGGCCTTCCCGCGCCCGCTCGAGGAGCTGATCCCGGGACTCGTCGTCGCCGGGCAGGAGAGCCGTCGTCTGCAGACCGCCCGCACCCTCATCGCGTGGTGCGCCGGGCTCGCCGATTCCCTGAACGCGCTTCATGGCGCGAGGGTCGTGCACGGCGCGCTCTCGCTGCAGCACCTCGGCGTCGAGGGCGACGGCGAAGGCGCGCGGATCTTGATCTCGGGCTTCGGCCTCGAACCCGCGCGGCGCATCGCAACCGGCGGCGCGAGGCCGACGCTCCGCAGCGACCTCGCCGCGGTGGTCCTGATCCTCCACGGGCTCTTCGAGAAGTGCGACGTAAAGCTCAGCGGGACCGCCCTCGTGCGCTGGGACGTGCTGCGCAACTGCGCCCGCGCGGGCGACCACGTCGCCCTCACCCGCGGAGCCGCGCTCGCCCAGGCCCTGCGTGAGCTCATCGCCGAAGAAGAGGCCGCGCACCGCGCGCGCAGCGCCGTCCCCCGCGCCGCTGCGCCGAGCGCCGCCCCCGCGTCCGCGTCCGCGTCCGCGCCCGCCCCCGCCGCGAAGGTCTCGCCGCGCGCGCTCAAGCTGGGCGCCGCGGCAGCGCTCGTCGTCATCGTCGCCGGCGTCGCCCTGCTCAGCCTCGACCGCAGCGGTTCGCCCCTGCTCCGCGGCATCTCGACGAGAAGCTCCCTGGGGTCGGGGCAGTGCGGCGAGGAGCCCATGGCACCCCCGCTCGGCGTCGCGCTCTCCTCGCCCGCCCGCGCGCTCGGCGCGGTCTGTGGGTCCGACGGCGCCCTGCGCCTCGCGGTGCTGAACGGCGAGGTGCTCTCCTTCGCGCAGCGCACCGCCCGCCGCGGAGAGGGGTTCCGCGGAGAGCCCCAGCGCATCGCCGAGAGCGTCTCGGAGGCCGCGGTGCTGCGAGACGCGCAGCAGCCCATGGTCGTCTGGCGCCGCACCTCTGGCGCGCCGTTCGGCGCCGCGCGGCTCACCTCCCCCGCGGAGCCTCTCGCGCTCTCCCTCGGCGCCTGGCGCGCGGAGCAGTTCCGGGGTGTCTGGCCCTTGCGCCTCGAGCGCGACGCCGTGTGGGTGGCCTCGAACCTCCTCGTCGCGGGCGCGCCCCGCGCCGTGGTGCTCCGGCTCCCCACGGACAACCGCGAGCCGCCCACGGCATTTCGCATCGGCGACGTCACGCTCCTCGCGACCATCGCGGGCCCCGCCGCCACGCTGCTCGTGCAGGGTGACGGCGCGCTCACCGCGGTCACCGTCGCGACCAACGCGCTCGGGGTGCTCTCCATCGACCCCGGGGCCCCCGCGGCGCCCGAGGAGGTCACCGCGCGCTCGGTGCCGCTCGCCGCGCTGCCCCGCAGCGAACCGTGGCGCGCCCCGAACCGGTGGGTGCTCGCCGCCCCCGAAGGCGTCGCGGTGCCGGGCGGCGCGCGACACTTCGTGATCACCACGGGCGATGAGCCGCTCCCTCCGGCGTGCGCCCCGTCGTCGTGCGCCGCCCGCGGCGCGGTGCACGCGCTGGCCTTCGCGGAGCGGGGTGCGCCCGCCGACGCGCGCCTGACCGAACGGGGCCTCGCGAGCGCCATCGCGCTCGAGGCCGACGGCACACGGCGCGTCGCGGGCAACGCCGCCACGGGCAACGCCGCGACGGTGTGGTCCGTCGACACCAACGACGTGGTCTCCGAGGCCCCGCTCCGCGGCGTCGCCACGCCCGCCGCGCTCGCGGGCTGCGGCGACGACCTCTGGATCGCGCACGACGAGAGCCCCCCGCGCCTCGCGGCGTCTCCCATCACCTGCGCGCTGCTGCATCGCCGATGATCCCCCCCCTGGACTGACGATGCGCCCCTCCTCCGCCGTCGCGCTCTCGCTCACACTCCTCGGCCTCCTGGCGCGCCCCGGCGCCGCGTCGGCGCAGCACCACCATCGCCGTCACCACCGGGCCCCCGCTGCACCTTCCCCCCCTGCGGCCACGCCCCAACCCACGGCCACACCTCAACCCGCGGCCCCGACGCCGACCGCCACCACGCCATCCGCCGACGCGGCGCCTGCGCCGGCCCCCGCAGCGCCGCCGCCCGTGAGCACCGCCTTCGAGGCCCCGCCGCCTGTCACCAACGTCAGCACCGCCCCGACCGAATCGACCCCGTGGTCGCTGCGCTGGCGCACCCGCCCGCTCTCCCTGCCCGCCCGCGTGGTGCGCGTCGACGCATCGCTCGGACTCGATCGCTCGGTGGTCACCCTCGGCGCGACCCGCATCGCGTCGAGTTCCCTCGCACCCTGGCTCCGCGTGGGCGCGGGCGTTGGCATCTCGAACGCCGTCGAGCTCGGGATCACCACCTCCCCCTTGCGCATCGAGGCGGGCGCGCAGTTCCGTGACGTCGCCGCGTACGCGCGCTTCCGCTTGCTCCACGGTGAGCGCTTCGACCTCGGCGCGCAGCTCTCGGCCGGGTACCTGCACCCCGAGCGCTTCGCGGGATCCTTCTCGGCCCTTCTGCGCTGGCGCCTTGAGACCCTGCGCATCGACGTCACGCCCTCGGTGGAGTTCTTCGCCGGCGCCACCAACGTCATCGACCTGCGCGTGCCGGTCGACCTCTGGTGGCAGCTCTCCAACGATTTCACCCTCGGGTTGCGCACCGGCATCATCGCCCCAGGCTTCACCGACGCGCGCCTCGGGATCATCGTCGGCGCGCGCGCGGTTTACTCCCTCGGCCGCGGCGACACGCCCTTCATGGACCTCTTCGTGAGCTTCGACGCCGAGCCCCTCATTCACTTCTCGGGCACGATCTTTCGCGACGATTTCGTGATCGTGCAGCTCGGCGCCCAGGCCCACTTCGGCCCGTGACCCAGGCCTTCGCGCTGCGCCTCGCGGGCACCCCCGCGGACCTCGCCGCCCTGATCGCGCTCGCCCGCGCGCTCCCCGACGCCGACGCACACCCGTGGCGCGCCCTGGCGCCCGACTCCCTGGGCCCCTACGCGATCACCGCCGCCCCGCTCACCCGCGTCGTCGCCACGGCCCTCGCAGAAGCGGGCGCGGACGTGTGTGCGCTCCACGAGGGCCCCGAGGTCACCACCCTCAGCCCCCTGCGGAGCGAACCCGCCGCGCGGTGGTCCTCCCCCACGACACGCGACGCGCCCTCGCTGTTGGAGGTCCTGCGCCCGACGCGCCTCGCGGGGGACCCGGTCGTCGACGAGGCGATCCTCCGCGTGCCCGCGGCGCACCCTGACGCGCTGCGCACCCTGCACCGCCTGCTCGCCCTGGGGCGCGACGACATCCGCCTCACGGCCGTGCGCGAGGGCGCGGTCGACACGCTCCTGCTCCGCGTGCCGACGCCCCCGATGTACCTCCTGCTGCGCGCTCGCGACGAGCCCGACGAACCCGTGCAGGCCTACGCGCGGCAGAGCGACGACGCCCTCTGGGTGCGCTGGGGACACCGCCACCCCCTGCCCGACGGCGCGATCAAACGCCTGCGCCGCAATGGCTTGTGCGCACTCGTGGACCCCGACGGCACCTGGCACACCCTCCCCGCCGACGCCCCCGCACGCCCCCTCCACGACGCCCTCACGCCCACGCTCCGCGCGCCGCGCGCCCCCCTCACCGTCGACCCCCTCGCGCCGCGCATCGCCATCTCGCTGCGCCTGGAGCCCGACACCCCGCGCGAGCCCGAGGCCTGGCTCCTCGACGCCGACGCCCTGCTCCGCCTCGAACCCCTGATCGAGTCCTTCGACGAAGACGCCCTGCGCTGCTTCTCCCTCTGCCGCCTCGCGGGCATCGCGGGGCCGCGGTACCTCCTGCGCGAGCACCCGCGTCCCGGCGCCGCGCGACGCGCCACCGCGGTGGCCGCTGCGCTCGGCGACCCGGGCTTCTGCGCCCATCCCCAGGTGTCGTCGCTCCTGCTGCGCACCGGCACGCGCCTCACCCCGCCGCTGCGCGCCGCGCCCCTCCGCGCGCTCCTCGACCTCGACGCGGCGCACGCCACGCTCCTCGACCTCGACGCCGACGGCCCGCACCTCACTGCCGTGCACGGTGACCCCGAGTGGACCCTCGCCGACTGGGTCGACCTCGTCGCCACCGACCGCCGTCAAGAGCTCCATCGCCTCGCCGAGGCCAGCGTCTTCGACTGGCTCCCCGAGGTCACCGTCGCCCCACCCCCCGCGCGCACGCCCCCCGCGCCGCGCCCCGCGCGCCCCCGCGCCGCGCCCGCCGCCCCCGTCCCAACGCCCGCGCCCGCGATGCCCGTCGCGGCCGACACCGCGCGCGACGACGACCCCGACGTCCTGCGCGAGATGGAGCGCGAGCGCGCGCACGGTCCTCGCGACGACGCCGCGGCGTGGGCACGACTCGGCCTGCGCAAGCTCCAGCGCGGCGAGCGCGACGACGCCGCGGGATGCCTCGAGGCCGCCCTCCTCCACGGCGGGCTGCGCGCCGACCTCGCCCTCGCGCTGCGCCAGGCCCGCGCCCAAGCCCCTGCGACACAAGGGGTTCTGTCGATCCCCGCGCTGGGCGCCGACGCGCTCGCCCGACTCTCCGCGGGCGAGGCCCTCGCCGACGCCGAGGTGCTCGACCTCACCCGCGCGCTCACCGCCCCCGACGCGCCCGCGTCGCGCGCCCTCGCGTGGTGCGTGCTCCGCGCGGCGCACGCTGCCCGCGGCGACGCGGTGGAGCTCACCCGCGCCCGCGAGCGACTGCTCGGCGCGGTGAACGCCCACGGGCTGCGCGCGGCGACCGACGTCCCGCGCTTCGTTCGACGCGCCCTCGCCGACCCCGCGCGGCGCGACGACGGCGGGCTCGACGCGCTCAACGCCCTCTGGTCCGCGCTCACGCAGCCGCCGCTCGCGGCGAGCTCCCCCCTCGACGCCTACGCCCGCGCCATCGTCGCCGCGGGGATGCACCGCGTGGGCGCGCCCCTCGCCGCGCGCGCCCTCACCGCCCCCCTCGCGCTCGACGCCCTGGCGCCGCCGAACCGCGCGCTCCTCGGGCTCTACCTCGCGCGCCCCGACCACGACGACGCCGCCTGGCCCGGGGTGGTGTCCGCCGCCCTCGACGCGCTCCGCGGCGACGCCCGCGCGCGCGACCGCGTGGAGCACCTGCGCACCCGCAGCGAGTGGCTCCGCGGCCCGGTCACGACCGCCGCGCCGCGGCTGCGCCCCGCCCTCACGCGCACGCTCGCCGAGGTCGACGCCGCCCCGGCGCTCGCGCCCCAGCGCATCACCGAGGCCCTGCGCAACACGGCGCTCTACGACCTCGAGGTGGCCGCGGTGCTCGAGCGCTGCCTCGACGTCGCGATCGCCGCGGGCGACCCCACCACCCTGCGCGAGGCGCTGCGCGCGAGCGAGACCCTCGGCGCGAGGGTCACGTCGGCGACCTCCCGGGCCCGCGCCCTCGGGGCGTGTGTGCGCGCGGCCGCGGCGCTCGGCGACGAGGCGATGGTCGCCGCACGGGTGGGCGAGGTCGCCGCGCTGCTCGACGACCCGAAGGGTCCGCCGGTGATGGAGCTGCTCGACGCCATCGCGCCGGCGCTGCAGGCGCTGCACCGCTTCGGCGTGGGTCCCCTCGGCGCGCGCCTCACCGACGCCCTCACCCGCGCCGCCGACCGGGGCGCCCCGGGGTCCATTCGCCTCCGCGCGGCGGCGGCCGACGCGATGCGCGTGCTGCGACGCGACGACGACGCCCGCGCCGCCCTCGACCGCGGGCTCGACGAGGTCCTCGCGCCAGACCTCGATCCCCTGGAGCGCTACGCCGCGGCGCGCGCCCTCCTCGGGGTGCTGCGCCACCTCCCGCGACCCGCGCGCGTCGAGCGGTGCGCGCGCCTCGCGGCGGAGCTCCATCGCTTCAACGACACCTTCACCGCCAGTCAGGCGGGGCTCTACGAGACCCACAAGGTCCTGCTGCTGGAGCGCCTCGTCGACGCCCTCGCAGACCACCTCACCCTCGACGGCGACGCCCTCCGCGCCCTCCTCGACGACGAGGAGCTCGCGCTGC